>CBHRAM010000133.1:0-8857 GCA_966076165.1 uncultured Chitinophagaceae bacterium | reverse complement strand
CCGGGATCACATTTCTGGCCTATCTGGGGAATGTTGGGATGGGGGATCGGCCTTGCGTTTCAATATAACCATGCCTATAACAATGCAGGAGACAGAAGTGTACAGGAGGAGTATGAAAAATTAAAAAACAAACAATCTTAATCAAATACAAACCATTTTTTATGAAACAGTTATTGGTGATCATCAGTATGTTTATCTGTGGCATGGCTGCTGCACAATCTAAATACGAAACAGCCATGGCCAGGGGGCTGGAACAGTTTAAAGCAGCAAAATCGGCGGAGGATATGGCAACTGCTTCTGCTTTTTTTGAGCGGGTAGCTGATGCGGAAAAAGACAAATGGCTTCCTTATTATTATGCTGCGTATACCAATCATTTGATTGGCTGGATGAATCCAAAAGCAGATAAAGATAAAGTGGCTGAGAAAAGCAAAGACCTTATTACCAAGGCCGAAGTAATTGAGCATAATAATTCAGAGATCTATTGCCTGCGTCAGATGGTGGCTATTCAACAAATGACGGTTGACCCTATGTCGCGCTGGCAAACCTATGGCGCAGAAGGTACCCGGGCCTTGGAAAGTGCTACCAAAGCAGATCCGAACAACCCACGCATCTATTATCTGAGTGGCCAGACCCTGATGAATACACCGGAAGCATTTGGTGGCGGTAAGGCGGTGGCAAAGAAACTGTTTGAGAAATCACTCGAACTTTATAAAACATTTCAACCCGCATCTCCCTTTCATCCGAATTGGGGAAAGGAAGAAGCAGAGAAATTATTGGCCCAGTGTCAGTAAGATTCGGTAGTTTCTCAGTGTAGCGTTATCTTTAATTGCACATGAATAATTTATTTTTTTAACTGTTATATGTCAGGCACTACCCGATTGACTCCGGGATGTGCCTGACTTGTTTCGGCACCTAAATAAACAGATCGTATGGAAAATGAAACAGAACTCTCTCCCGAAGAAAGCCTGCAGGTCATTCAGACAATGATCAACAAGACCAAAGATGCTGTTGCCGATGACAGTTTCTATTTTTTATTGTGGGGATGGCTGGTCTTTGGTTGTTGTATAGGCCAATATGTGCTTAAGCTTTATTGTAACTACCCGCATCATTCTGCAGTATGGTTCCTGATGCCGGTTGGGGGCGTGATCTCCTGGCTGTATGGCGCAAAACAATCCGGCAAACAAAAGGTCAAATCATTCGTAAATGAATGTCTTGAATATCTGTGGATGGCATTGGCGATTTCCTTTATTGTGCTGGTGATCATTAATGTGGGCAGTGGGGCATGGCAAACGGCTTTTACTTATTATATACTTCTTTATGCGATCGGTACCTTTGTAAGCGGGAGCCTGATACGGTTTAAGCCACTGGTATATGGTGGCCTGATCAATTTTGTGCTGGCAGCGGTCTCTATCCGTTTCAGTTTTGATAACCAGTTACTGGTAGGGGCCCTGGCCATTTTGATCAGTTATATTATTCCCGGGCATATGCTCAGGGCGAAATACCAAAAAAAGCAATTGCATGGCTAACGAAAAACAGATCACGGAAAAAGAAAGTCTGGAACTCATCACCAGTATGATCCAGAAAGCCAAGGGCAGTTACTATGATACAGGGATCGGCCCGGTTTTATGGGGCTCTGTGATCGCTGTATGTTCTTTTGCCACCTATCTGGAGATCAGTAACCATTTTTCATTTGGGTTCGATATCTGGATTTTGGCTTTAGTGGCCATCATTCCACAGATCATCATTTCTGTGCGTGAAAAAAGAACGGGCAAGGTTAAGAAGTATGAAGATGATGCACTGAATGCTGTATGGCTGGTATTTGGGATTTCTATTTTTGGATTGATGGCCTACCGTATGATCACGCCTGATGTTACCACCCGACTGCTTGCTGCGGAAGGCTGGCAGATGATGAAACACTATACCGTTCCGGGAAAACCGGATGAAGTGTTACGGCCTTTTGTTCCCAGTTTTTATTCTATCTATATATTGTTATATGCTTTTCCAACACTGGTTACGGGTATTGTAAAAAAATTCAAACCGATGTTGTTTGGCGCCATCATTGCTTATGGGCTTTTTATTATTTCCTGTTTTGTGTCTACGGAATATGATATGTTATTAGGAAGCCTCGCAGCCATTGTATGCTGGCTGCTTCCGGGCATTATTCTCAGAAGAAAATACCTGGCTCAGAAAAAGGCCGCAACCCATGTTTAAGGAACTTGACCCCATATTGCATTCCCAGCTTCGCCTTGCGGTGATGAGCCTGTTAATTGGTGTAAAAGAGGCCGAGTTTACTTATATCCGTGAAAAAACCAACTCAACCGCAGGTAACCTTAGCGTTCAGGTGCAAAAACTGAAAGAAGTAGGGTATATAGATGTGGTAAAACAATTCAAAGACAATTACCCCCAAACCACCTGCAAGATCACTCCGAAAGGTATTGAAGCATTTGAAGCTTATGTAAAAGCCCTGCAGCAATATTTGCAGGCGGGGCAGCAGCAATCGTGAGTAGTGAGTCGTCAGTATGACCTAGGTTTTCCCTCACGACTGACGGCTCACTACTCACGAATATTCCCGCATTTTAAACCTCTTGCGTACATTTGTGTTATACATCTACATGCAAGCGATCGTTAATGTAAAAGGGCTGACCAAACAATTCAAAAACCTTACCGCTGTACAGGATCTTTCCTTTTCTGTGAATGAGGGGGATGTGTATGGTTTTTTGGGGCAGAATGGTGCCGGTAAGAGTACCACTATCCGTATGCTGGCTACGTTGATCTCTCCTACAGCCGGCGAAATAGAGATCTTCGGGTTGAAATTAGACAATCACAGAAATGAGGTCCTGCGTGAAGTAGGGGCAGTGATAGAGAAACCTGATGTTTACAAATACCTTTCCGCTTACGAAAACCTGAAACTGTTTGCCAGGCTGAGTGGTGTGAAGATCACCCATGAAAAATTAATGCAGCAACTGGACCAGGTTGGCCTGGCTTCCCGTGCAAAAGATACCGTGAAGACTTTTTCACAAGGGATGAAACAGAGACTGGGTATTGCCATTGCATTGGTACATGACCCCAAACTGATCATATTGGATGAACCCACCAATGGACTGGATCCACAGGGGATCGCTGATATCCGCAACCTGATCCTTCATCTGAGCCGTGATCTGAATAAAACCCTGATCGTTTCTTCGCATTTATTGAGTGAAATAGAACAGGTAGCAACCAGGGTGCTGATTATCGACAAAGGCAAAAAGATCATAGAGGGAAATGCTGAAGAACTGTTTGATCCGGCACAGACCATTGTAGAGTTGCAGACTTTTGATAACGGGTATGCATTACAACAATTGCAGCTAAGCCCATGGAATACACATTTGCAAAAACAACGTGATTCAGCTATTTTGATCAAACTGGACAGGCAATTCATCTCACAATTGCATCGCGATCTGGTGGACATGGATATTCAGGTTCTTTCGCTGCAGCCAAGACATTCGTTAGAAGATTATTTTTTACAGGTAACATCCGGAAACCAACATGTGGACACTTATTCAAATTGAATTATTTAAGATCTTCCGCAGGCCGCGAACCTATATTGCTTTTGCAGCAATCACGGGGTTGATCGGTATCATTCAATTCGGTTTAAAACTGGATGGGGACTCCTATGTGGAGTTCATGATGCGGGATATCAACTCATCCATTACGGTAGAAGGTAAAATACTGAATGGGTACCAGGTTTGTTATATTGTTTTGCAGGTGTTACTGGTGCATGTTCCTTTATTGATTGCACTGGTAGCAGCAGATATGATCTCCGGGGAAGCCAATATGGGCACCCTGCGTATCATGCTGACACGTCCGATCAGCCGTACAAAATTTCTGCTGGCTAAATTCATGGCTACGGTTGCGTATACCTTATTGCTCCTGGTTTGGCTGGCCGTACTGGCTTTGTTTGTAAATATGTTGTTATTCGGAACGGATGATCTGTTCCTCTTGAAATCGCAATATGTTGTGTTATTAAAGAAAGATGATATTTTCTGGCGTTATGTATGGGCATTCGGTTTTGCAGCATTGGCTATGACAACAGTTGCTTCCTTGGGCTTCCTGTTCTCTTTGTTTGCTGAAAACTCCATCGGCCCCATTGTGGCTACCATGAGTGTGATCATTTTCTTTACCATACTCAGTACGCTCAATATTCCGGTATTTAATACCATCAAGCCTTTTCTTTTCACCACGCATATGATCGGCTGGAAAGAATTTTTTGATATAAAAGTGAATGATGCCAATGAAGCCATTGTAGGCAGTATCCAGAACCCGCAGAAGATTATCAACTCGGCACTGGTGCTGGTGATACATATTGTTGGGTTTGTAACGGCATCTATATTGGTGTTTAGAAAGAAAGATATTTTAAGCTAAAGGCGGAACGCTAAACGCTTAACGCAGAACTCAAAATTCAAAAATCAAAATAACTGATTGCATGCGCAAGATCGTCTTATTATTACTTATTGCTCACGTCTCACTGCTCGCTGCTGCCCAGGATATAACTGCGTTGGTGATGAAAGTAAAAGCCAAACTGGAGCAGGTGAACGATTATGAAGCGGATGGTAAAATGAAAACGGATGTTTCTTTTATCAAAGCTCCGATCGGGAAAGTGAAAGTGTTCTTTAAGAAACCCAATAAATTCCGTCTGCGGAAAGATGGGGGGATCTCCTTATTACCCAAGGGTGGTGTATCGGTTAATATGAATACTGTTTTTGCAACCATTGATTTTGTAGCATTGGCTGCAGGCGATGCGGTTATTGGCGGTACAAAAACAAAAGTGGTAAAACTGCTGCCCACCAATGAGAATAATGAAATTGTTCTGACGACCATGTATATTGATGAAGCCAATCTGCTGGTCAAAAAAATGATCACCACTACAAAAGAAAATGGCACGTATGAGGTGGAAATGACTTACGGCCAGTTTGCCCAATACGGCTTGCCGGATAAAGTGATCTTTGGGTTCAATACCAAAGACTATAAATTACCCAAAGGCATTACATTGGAATTTGATGATAACGAGAAGCAATTGACCGATGCAGAAAAGCTGAAGAATAAAAAAGGAAGAGTAGAGATCACATATACTAACTATGTAATCAACAAAGGAATCAGCGATTCTGTATTTAAATAAACTCTGCGGATTACTCTGCTACTCCCTGCCTCCGCGGTTGGCAGATATTTTCACCGCAGAGAACATGAGATGCAGAGTACGCAGCAGAGAAAACTTTAAAACACTTCTACGCTCCAGCTTCTGATAAACTGTTCTTCCGGAGAGATGGAATGAATACCTTCCTTTTGAGTAAGATCCCCTGAAGCATCTACACTATCAGCAATACCACACCAGGGTTCAATACAAACAAAATCGGCATTTTTAGCGCTCCAGATTCCCATAAAGGGGAAGTTGTTGTAGCTCACGCACAAGCCATGGGCTGTTTTATCGCAAAGGATAGAGATACTGTCGGATACCAGGTCTTTGAACACCAGAGCGTCTCTATAAAACAACTCCTTGGTCAAAGGCAAACGTTTGGTATTGATCAGGAATGCATCAGGTATTTTTTTGATCAACCCTTCTGCAGATAAGGGCCACTTGCCTGAAGTCTCTATATGGTTAAAGGATAGATAGTAATCGGTATAATCCGTTCCTTCAATAAGCGGTACAGCAAAAGCCGGGTGGGCACCTACTGAAAAATACATAGGCTCATGGCCTTTGTTCTCAACTTTATAAGTAACGGTGATGCTGTTTTTGATCAGTGTGTAGATTACAGAAAAACAGAAATCAAAAGGGTATACCTGCAGGCTTTCTGCATCGGACACTAAAGTAAAACAGAGACTGTTCTCGGTCTGCTCGGTAACCGTAAAATCTCGTTCTCTGGCAAAACCATGTCTGCCTAATGAATAAGATTTCCCTTTGTATTGATAAGTATTGTTCTTTAATCCACCCACAATGGGAAACAGGACGGGACTTTTCTTTCCCCAGAAAGCAGCATCACCACTCCACATATATTCCAGGCCATTTTCTTTGTGGACTATGCTTTGCAATTCAGCCCCTTTTGCAGAAACCGAAACAGTAAGGAGATTATTGGATAATGAATACATCACTAAAAATTATTCCGCTTCTTCAATTTTTTCGTCTACTGAATTAGCGATCAGCCTTGCGCTGATCTTCTTCAGTGGATTGCGGCGCATATCTGCATAACCAAAGCGTTTACGGATGATCTCTATACATTCAAATGTAGCAGCTAAGAAGGAACTGTTATCGGCCTTGTTCTTTCCGGCAATATCAAAAGCGGTGCCATGGTCAGGACTGGTCCTGATCACCGGCAGGCCGGCCGTATAGTTGGTACCTTCTCCCAGTGCCAATGATTTGAAAGGGATCAGACCCTGATCGTGGTACATGGCAAGTACGGCATCAAATCTTTCAAACTGTCCGCGTGCAAAAAAAGCATCGGCACTATAAGGTCCAAACACCATCATATTATGTTTGGCTTCTTTGATAGCAGGTTTGATGATGGTCTCTTCTTCATTACCGATCAACCCTTCATCACCGGCATGTGGATTTAAGCCCAAAACGGCAATACGTGGTTTATCAACACCAAAATCTTTCTGCAGGCTGCTGTTGATGATCTTTAGTTTACCAATGATATTTTCTTTGGTGATGTGTTTGGCAATTTCATTCACCGGTACATGCTCGGTCACCAAACCCACGCGCATATTCTCAGCTACCATAAACATCACTACATCCGAAACATTAAAAAATGCTTTGAAGTAAGGAGTATGCCCGCTGTAATTAAATTCTTCTGATTGGATATTTTTCTTGTGGATAGGGGCTGTAACCAATCCCTGTATATGTCCGTCTTTTAAAGCCTGGGTAGCCTGTTGCAAAGAAATGAGTGCATATTTACCTCCGAGATCCGTTAACTGGCCAGGTGTAATGGCCACTTCTTCTTCCCAGCAGTTCACCACATTTACCTGTTTAGGGTTTAGGCGGTTGAGCTCGCGGGTATTGCCATAACTGAAATTATAGTCAGCTAACCCTTTTTTATAAAAATTAAGGCTTTTGTTACTCGCAAAGACAACGGGGGTACAAAAATCGAGCAGGCGGTGATCAGCTAATGTCTTAATGATCAGCTCAATTCCTATTCCATTCAGGTCGCCACAGGTAAAACCTATGACCGGCTTTTGCGTTTCGTTACTCATTTAGGCTATTTAGAGGGTAAAAATAAGAAGAATAGCGGAGGAAATGGCATTTGCCGTGAATCGTGAGTCGTGAGTTTTGGCTCTCTGTGTATTCACTCACGACTGACGATTCACATCTCACGATGGAAATGCCGTATTTTTGCCTCAATGCAGTACACCCTTAAGAAATCACTTGGCCAGCATTTTTTGAAAGACGAATCGATCTGTAAAAAGATCGTGGTGGCGCTACAGGAAGATGCTTTTATGCGTTTGGTGGAAGTGGGCCCGGGTGGCGGGGCATTGACCAAATACCTGCTCCCTTTGCCCGGTATTGATTTCAGGGCGGTGGAGCTGGATGATGAAAAAGTGGTGTACCTGGAAACCACCTACCCGGCTATCAAAGGAAAGATCATTCACGAAAGCATATTGGATATAGATGCACCTTTTGGTGAGGATTTTACCGTAGTGGGCAATTTTCCTTACAATATCTCTTCACAGATATTGTTCAAGGTTTTGGAATGGAAAGAGCATGTGCCGGTGATGATCGGGATGTTTCAGAAAGAAGTGGCACAACGTATCGTATCAAAGCCGGGTACAAAAGTGTACGGAATACTGAGTGTATTGGTACAGGCATTTTATGAAGTGGAATATCTGTTTGATGTGCCGCCGGAAAGTTTTAACCCACCGCCTAAAGTAATGAGTGGGGTGATAAGGCTGCGTAAGAAAACCAATCCTGTGTCTATCAAGAGCGAACGTGATCTGTTTGTATTGGTGAAAGCTGCATTTAATCAACGTAGAAAAATGTTGCGGAATGCAGTCAAGGCACAATTTGAAGAATCTGTGCTAGCCGATGAAATATTTAATAAAAGAGCTGAGCAGTTAAGCATCGAACAATTTGCCGCACTCACTTTCCTGATGAGATAAATTTAATTGAAGCGAAAAAGAAAGCCGTGAAACCGAAAGTCATCATCACTTCCAAAGTAAACGAATACCTTTTGCAAACCCTCGAAGCAAAGGGTTTTGAAGTGATTCATCATCCTTCTATCACCAATGAAGCACTCGCAGAAGAGATCGGAGATGCTACGGGATTATTTGTAACTACTCGCCCTATTGATAAAGCGATGATCGATAAGGCCACCCAACTGCAATGGATCGGAAGATTGGGTAGCGGAATGGAATTGATCGATACGGCCTATGCAGCATCAAAGGGTATCCGCTGTGTAAGCAGTCCGGAAGGCAACCGCAATGCTGTGGCAGAACATGCATTGGGGATGCTGCTGAACCTGATGAACCGTATTAACAGCAGTAATCTCGAGATCAAAGAAGGTAAATGGCTGCGCGATGCCAACCGTGCCGATGAACTTACCGGCAAAACAGTGGGTATTATCGGTTTTGGAAATACGGGTAGCGCTTTTGCAAAAATTCTTTCCTCTTTTGATGTAACGGTTTTGGCCAATGATGTGTACAAAGCAGGTTTTGCGAAAGATTATATCCGCGAAGCCAGCCTGGAACAGATTGCCCGGTATGCAGATGTGGTGAGTTTGCATTTGCCGTTAACGGATGATACAAAGCATATGGCGAATGACGCATTTTTCAATGGCCTGGAAAAGCAGCCTTACTTTATCAATACCTGTCGCGGAAAAGTAACGGATACCAA
>CBHRAM010000132.1:0-8911 GCA_966076165.1 uncultured Chitinophagaceae bacterium | reverse complement strand
CAAAGCTGCGGAAACGGTTATACACGGTATTGTTTTTGAAACCGATCGTTTGAACAGTACTGGTATCATGCACGATCACGGTATCGCCCGGTGCACGGATAATGGTCCTCACCGTTACAACCGTTGTGGTCTTTACCTCATTCTCCGTACGGTAAACATATTTCTGGTTGATCTGTGAATATTGCGCACCCAGTTTCAACAGTATATTATCATTAAGCGGTTTTACCAGACGCAAACCGGCTGTATAACTGACCTGCATACTTTCGCTGCTGTCTTTCGTGAGCAGGTATTGTTGTGAGGCAGTATTCGCGGTCACTTTTTTCGAAACCACATCCGGTGATGCATACGCTTCCAGGAACCAGTCTGTATTATGGTTCTTCTTATCTGCCGGGCAAATAATGATATTGCGGAACTGGTTGGTATGATTTTTTGTTGATAATGATATGCCCGTAAGATCGAACATGCTATAATCCCTTCCCGGTGCAGTAGGAACCGGTACACCGGTGAGAACATTGCTGTGGTAAGGTTCTATGAATTCAAAACTATTGTCCGTTACCTCTGTCTTATCCGTGGTTTGTTCGTTATTATTTTTTGTTCCTGCGTTAGTATTATCCGCGCGTGGGTTCAACTCCATGCCCTCTTTGATCCATTGTTTGTTTGACTGGTTCAGCGATGGCTTTGTTTTTTTTGCAGCAGCGGAAACGGTAGCATTCAGTAAGCCTCCTGCATCGTTACCGGAATTGTTGTTATGATTAGCTGATTCACTGTTCAGGTGCTTTTCGTTTTTCGCATCTTTGCTTTCATTAGTGCCGGAAAGGGGTGCGCTTACAGCGGAATGATCTGCTGATGGCTGGCCATCTTTGCTGCCATTTACCAATGCTGCATCTGCTGGAGTTGAATTAGTGGAAGAAGCCTCTGTATTGCCTTTGCCTTCTTTGCTATTGGCACCGGTTGAAACAGCCGGAACAGCTACTTCGTGATCCGTACCCTTGCCATTCTGTAAAAACAAGTAACCACCTAATGAACCGCCCACTAATAAAGCGAGGATCAATAAGGCAGCAGCAGGATAACGGAAAAGAATAAAAGCCGGCCTGCGTTCATCATCTTTTTTAGGATTTACTTTATTCCAAAGCCCTTCAGGAACCGGGGCTGTATGATCATATAATTTACCTGCAACAAAACCATCAAATTGTCCATCGGTCACTTTATCCCAAAGTCCGGCAGGCACCGGAGCGGTATGTTCAAATAATTTGCCACCGATGAAATTGTCGAACTGGCCATCGGTGATCTTATCCCATAACCCGGCGGGTACAGGAGCAGTGTTCTCAAACAATTTACCTCCTACAAATTCATCAAACCGGCTGTCGGTGATCTTATCCCAAAGCCCTTCCGGTACAGGGGCTGTAGCATCTTTCAATTTATCGCTGAACAGTTGATCCAACTGCGTTTCCTTCACTTTATCCCACAGACCGGGAGGCACGGATGCCTGGTGGTCCCTGAGCTTGTCATTGAAGAAATCATCAAATTGGGTATCGGTCATTCTATACAGCAATTTTTTGCAATTGTAAGATTTGTTGTTGCAGCATCTTCCGCGCTTTTACTAACTGGCTACGGCTGGTGCCTGCTTGTATGTTCAGCATCTCTGCTATTTCCTCATGGCTGTAACCTTCTATCACATTCAGGTTAAATACCAAACGATAACCGTCCGGTAATTGATTGATGAGTTTCATCAGGTCTTCTTCCCCCAGATGATTGTATGCCTGTGCCTCGATCTTTGGGGCGTTCTGGCTATTATCATCAATATCCTTAAAATGCAGTTTTTTCTTTTCCAGGTGACGGATCGCTGTATTTACCACAATACGCCTGATCCACCCCTCAAAAGCCCCTTCAAATTTGAATTGCCCGATATACTGGAAGACCTTGATAAAAGCGTCCTGGATCATATCCTCCGCTTCCATCGTATCATTTGCGTAACGAAGACATACGCTCATCATCTTGCCGGCATACTTATCAAAAAGCATACGCTGGCAACGGCCATCCTGGTTGATACAACCTCGTATTAGTTCGTACTCGTCTGTCACCTAGGGGTTATTTAGAAAGTTTGGTAATAGGTAGATACCGCCCGAAGTTAGTTCGTTGCCCGGTTTTCTATCTTTTTTAACAATTCAAAGTACAAAAAAATCCTGCAACGGTTAGTTACAGGACCTTTAAAGTTAACCAGTTACGTATTTAAACCTTTAAAAATTGGTCATGGATATAGTCTACCACATTCACCAGGCTGCCCGTTTCCCTGAAAACAGCCAGCTGCCGGTCGGCCCCGGTGCCCTGTTCGAAGATCTTTGACACATAGTTGATGATATGCCGGCTACCCAGTTCATCCACCACATCGTCCACAAAATCAAGTAGTTCGTAAATAAGGGAGCGGGTATTTACCTCGGTTTCCTTGCCAAAATCGATCAGGGTACCGTCAATTCCATACCGGCTCGCCCGCCATTTGTTCTCATTGATCAGGGAGCGCTGGTAGATCATAAAATTGAGGTTCTGGTTCCTCAGTTTATAGATCTTGGCGCAAATGGCCTGAAAAAGGGCTGCAATGGTGATCGTTTCATTGATGGTCATCGGTACATCGCAGATCCGGAACTCTACGGTATTAAAGAAAGGGTGTACCCGTAGGTCCCACCAGATCTTCTTGGCATTATCAATACAATTGGTCTTGATGAGCAGGTTCACATAATTCTCATAGGCTTCAATATTCTCAAAATAATCCGGAATACCTGTTCTCGGGAATTTATCAAAAACCTTGGTCCGGAACGATTTATACCCTGTTTCCCTTCCTTCCCAAAAAGGGGAATTGGTGCTCAGTGCATATACGTGCGGCAAAAAATAGCGGGCCGTGTTGGCAATATGAATGGCCATCCGCCTGTCTTCCATCCCCACATGCACATGCAGGCCAAAAATGAGGTTACTTCTGGCTGCTTCCTGCAATTCATTTACGATCTCGTTATAGCGAACATGGTCAGTGATCAGCTGTGTCTCCCAATGGCTGAAAGGGTGTGTGCCCGATGCACCGATCCAAAGGCCCAGGTCGCCGGCTATCTGGGCAATATTGCCACGCAGGGAAGCCACATCGTTAAACGCTTCTTCAATATTGGCACAGATATCCGTGCCAACTTCCACAACGGCCTGGTGCATTTCTGCTTTTACCTTGTCTTTCAGAATTTTCTGCCCTTCCTGCACGATCCGCTGTTCATGGCTTCTCAGCTCACGTGTGTGCGGGTCAATGACCATGTATTCCTCTTCTACACCCAGTGTAAAATGTTTATAGCTCGGATTTCCCATATCAATCTGTTTATGCGCCATACCGTTGTTGGCCTCCCGACCAACAACAACTCATTTCGTTAATATAACTTCTTACCCGTACTTCCTCTCTTAATATACTCACCCCAGGTAAGATTATCTGCACCATCCACCTGTGCCTGTGCTTTTTCAATGGCATAATTGGCAGCGGTTTCTACCACCCAGTCAAAGTTTTCCTGGCCCACACTTTTGATATCCGCATCCGGTGCAGGGTTGCAGAAATCGATGGCATACGGAACGCCATCACGTAGTGCGAGTTCTACTGTATTGAAATCGTAGCCCAAATATTTGTTGATGCGTAATACAATCTCTTCCATCTGTTTCAATCTTTCGGGTGAAGGACTGAAATCGGCCACATATCTTAAATGGTGCGGGTTTCGGGGTTCATAAGGCATAATGCGTACATACTTGCCGCCAATGCAATAACAACGGTAATATTCATCAAACACGATCTCTTCCTGCAACAACATCACCAGTTGATTGGTCTCACTGTGTTTCTCAAAAAAATCATCCATGCTGGTGAGCTTGTAAACGTTTTTCCAGCCACCACCGGCAAAAGGTTTCATGTAAGCAGGAAAACCGATGTATTGAAAGATACTGTCCCAATCCAGCGGATAAGCCAGGTTGCTGAACGATTGATCAGAAGTATCCGGTGGCAGGTCACGCGAAGGGAGGATCACGGTTTTGGGAACCGGTACATCAATTTTAGTAGCCAGACAGTTATTGAAAAATTTTTCATCTGCACTCCACCAGAAAGGGTTATTGATCACGGCGGTGCCACACAAGGCTGCGTTTTTCAGATAGGCACGGTAAAAAGGGATATCCTGGCTGATCCGGTCGATGATCACCGAGTATCCGCTGGGCTCACCCTGCATTACCTTGTCGATACGAACCGGCTCTGCAATAATGCCCGGTATATTTTTGCTGTTAACCCTTTCCACAAAAGCCATAGGGAAACTTCTTTCCTGTCCGAACAGGATGCCAATCTTTTTCATAAGCGTTAGTTAAGGTTTGAAAGATCAACAGCCAGTTTACTGTTTATCCGTAGTCAATTTAAGCAAACTGATTTGAAATAAGAAAACTGCCTTGAAATAAATCTTTCTGTTAAACAGTTCTGCCCGGCATGCTGAACAACGGCAGCCTTGTGGAGATTTCCTACGCTGAATTGTTGTCATTATATTATTTTTGAAACTATGGCAGATGAAACCCCGCAGACAGTGATCAATTCATTGATCGTGGAACAGCACAGCATCCTTTCAGAATACCTGCAGCGGGATGTGCTGTTTGATGTGTACCTGCCGACCGCACTTTCCCGCCCGGAACAAATGAGCCTGTTGCTGATCAATGATGGCCAGGACCTGCTGAAAATGCCTTTTGATGAAATACTTGATGGGCTGATCACTAATGGAACCATTGAGCCCCTGGTGTGTATCGGGATCCATTGCGGACCCGATCGCAAAATGGAATATGGTACGGCCTATTCTTCCGATTATAAGGGACGTGGAGCCAGCGCAGGTTTATATACAAAATTCATTCTGGAAGAACTATTGCCTTTTATCCGTAAAACCTATCACGCGCCTTCTTTCAGGGATAAGTCGTATGCCGGTTTTTCATTAGGTGGTTTAAGTGCTCTGGATATTGCCTGGAACCAGGCCAGTGAATTCAATAAAATCGGTATTTTCTCCGGATCATTATGGTGGAGAAGAAAAGGCTATGAAGATGGATATGATGATGAGCAGGACAGGCTGATGCACCTGCAGATCCGTAAAGGAGGGTTTTATCCATGGCTACGTTTTTTTGTACAGTGTGGTACACTGGATGAAACGGCAGACAGGAACCAGAACGGAATTATTGATTCGATAGACGATGCGCTTGACCTGATCATTGAACTGAAAGCCAAAGGGTATACCGACGAACATATTGAATACCTCGAAATGGCCGATGGTAAACATGATGTGCCTACCTGGGCAAAAGCATTGCCTGCTTTTTTAAAATGGGGATGGGGGGCAGAAGTGAAAAGTTAAGAGTCTAAAGTCTAAAGTCTGGAGTGGAAAGAGTTGTTTTGTTATAGCAATAAAAAACCCGAATCAAAATGATTCGGGTTTTTTGTATTGTGAGAGATCAGATTAGAAGATATATCTGATACCCAATTGAGCCTGCCATGTATCAACAATGCTGGTTCCTTTTCTATAAGTGCTATAGGTAAGTCCGCTGTTGAAAGTGTTAAAGGTATACACCGGAACACCATTTGCATCCACGCCTTTAGCTGCCAGTACGTTAGTGCTATTAAAAGCATAACCTACACCTGAAGCAGAGTTCAGCATGTTACCGAAGTTAAAGATATCACCCCTTAACTGGATAGTGTGCCTGTTCTTGTTGATGTTGCCAAACAGTTCAACCATTACAGAAATATCGAAACGTGTTACATAAGGAAGTAAGCCACCGTTTCTTTCAGCATATTTACCCCTGCGTGTGCTCAGGTATTTATCCTGGTTGATATAAGCATCAAATGCATCTTTCTGTTGCTGGATAGTGTAACCTGCGAGGTTTGTAAAGTTCATCTCGCTCTGGTCTTTTGGAACATACAGCAGGTCGTTACCGCTCACACCGTCACCATTCAGGTCACCTGTGTAAGTGTAAGTTATACGGCCCTGGTTTTGTGTCTGACTGAACAATGAGAACTGGATAGCGGCATTTTTACCTAATTCAGTTCTGTAGTTCACGTTAGCGATCACACGGTTAGGGTTATCGTTATCACTGAAAGCGATATCTGGCCTGTTGTTACCGTTGATAGAACGGTTACCAGACCAGCTTGAGAAGGCGATAGAACCACCGGTAATATAATCTCTGGCACGTCCGTAGTTATATGCTACTAACCAACCCAAACCTTTTGCTTTGAGTGGTTTTTCGATTTTGATGGTAGCTGCTACTGATTGACCGTAAGGTCCGCTTTTCAGCACAGTTGCATCAGAGATCTTAGGATTGATACGGATAGCCGTAGTGGTTGTATTTAAAGTAGCTACACCGCCTGATAATGCATTTGGATTCGCATAACGTAAACGCTGATCCGGTCCTGCAAAAGTTCCTACAGGTGCAACCAGGTTGGCATTGTAATAATAGATATTGTTGATGCTCTGTGTAAATACCACTTCCACACCACCTACGATATCTCTATACAGTTTGTGGTCAACGGCCAGGTTAGCCCTGACAATTTTTGGATACCTGAAGTTATCAGCGATAGGAGCAATGTTATAGCTCGCTGCCGGAGTTAACGGAGTTGGCTGTAAGCTTGCAGGAACAGTTGCCGGAGTGTTAGGTTTGAAAGGGAATTGTAAGGTCTGTGCATTATCAAATGAACCTGAACCGCTGATCACACCATTGTTACCCACTGAGTTACTGATGTAAACAAATGGAGGACGGCCGGTGAACAGACCGATACCACCACGGATCTGGGTGGTTTTGTTTCCTGATATATCATAGTTGAAACCAACCCTTGGAGAGATCTGCAATAAAGCAGAAGGTAATTTAGAAGTGCTCAGCTTCACAGTTTGTCCTTTGTCATCCAGGAAGCTGAGTCCATCAACTTCTGTATTGGTAAATCCGGAGCTGGTGAAATATGGAACATCAAAACGGATACCATAGGTAAGGTTGAAGTTCTTCTCAAGTTCTACATCATCCTGGATATAAGCACCAATGCTTTTTGCTTTGGTTACCGCTGCCCAAACACCACCATCAGGTAAGTTACTGATAGAGTATTGGTACCTCCTTAACTGAACAGGGTTAGTGGTCATGTTAGGGTTAGCCAGGTAAGCGTTGGCTGAAGTGTAGAAATCAGCTAGGCTTTTGAAAGTGAAAGTGCCGAATACGTTAGGGGTAAAGGCGTTATAATATTTGAATGACTCATAGCTAACACCTGCAGTGATCGTATGCTTACCGCTATAAACAGTAAGGTTATCAGAGAACTGCCATGTATCGGTATTCAAACGGTTATTTGGTGTAAATGGATCCACACCAAATGAAATATAGTTACGGTCACCGGTTCCGTCAAGGATATCCACGGTAGGGAACGCACCACCTTTGTAAGCGCGGTAATCCCTGTTGGCAGTATAACCAAATGAAACCTCATTTGCTACTTTGCTGCTGAAACGGCTGTTCAACTGACCAATGAATGATAAGATATCATTGTTGATCTCATAAGTAGTGTTCTGGAAAGCAATTGACTGAGAGTTAGCCCTGGTAGTGAAAGCACCTGAGCTGCTGATACCCACATCACGTTTTGATTTCATGTAGTTACCACGGATCTGCAGTTTGTGTTTATCATTAATGTTCCAGTCGATCCTTGCCAGACCTTTATTGCTGGCGGTAATGAAAGGATAGTTTTCGTAAGCACCCGGATTGTAGTTGAATTTGGTCTGGAGGAAAGTAGACAATGCATCCAGCTCAGAAGATTTCACACGGGCAGTAGTTGCACCACCGGTATTGCTTCCGTTATCAGCAACAAATAAAGATCCCGGATCGGTTCTTTTCTCATTTTCATAGTTCAGGAAGAAGAACAATTTGTTCTTGATCAAAGCACCACCTAAGCTGAATCCGAATTGTTTTACATCGAATGCATTGGTAATGATGGATTCTTTACCACCAGAACCGGCTTTGGTACCTACCAATCCTTCGTTACGGTAGTTGTAGAAACCACCACCATGTAAAGTGTTGGTACCACTCTTGGTAACCGCATTGATACTTGCACCGGTAAAACCTGCTTCTTTCAGGCTATAGGGAGAAAGGTTAACCTGGATCTCTTCAACCGCATCCAATGATACAGGCTGTGAGTTGGTCTGGCCACCATTCAAAGCCGCAAGACCGAATGAGTTATTAAAGATGGTTCCGTCCAAAGTAAAGTTAATGGCACGGTTATCCTGTCCGGCAAAGGAAGTACCCTGAGCCTGTGGGGTTAATTTGGTAACATCAGTGATACTTCTGTTCAGGGTAGGCAGACTTGTTAATAATCTCCTGCTGATATTGGTACCGGTACCTTTTCTGTCTTTAGAAATCAGGGCGCCTTTTCTGCTGGCTCCGCTTACCACTACTTCAGCCAGTTGGGCAGAAGTTTCAGCTAACGTAACATCCACTACAGAAGGCTCACCTAACTGGATATAAACATCCGTAAAGGTTTCAGTTTTCAGACCTACATAGCTCACAGTGATCTTATAAGGACCACCTACACGCAAAGCAGGAAGGTTGAATTTTCCTGAAACGGCAGATACTGTTTTGTACTTGGTACCTGAAGGCTCATGGAGTACTTCTACGGAAGCTCCTGCAAGTGCCTGTCCTTTACTGTCTTTTACAGTACCGGTAACCGCACCGCCGGTAACCTGGGCCATTGATGCAACGGCCATCAATAAAGCCGGCAACATCAACAAAAATCTCTTTAAAATTCGCATATATGCATAGTTTTAGTCGTGCAAATATCAAACATATATGCCGTTTGTAGGCCTATCTTTCCAAATTAATGTTAAAATAATAAAGGCTTCCCGGGCGAATGTTGATTAAATGGTGA
>CBHRAM010000131.1:0-8946 GCA_966076165.1 uncultured Chitinophagaceae bacterium | reverse complement strand
TCGCTTACTTCATCGTACCATTCCTGGTAATATTCCTTATCACTGCTGTGGAAATTGAGTACGTTCTCGGTGATGAGTATGTATTTGTAGATACCCAGGTTGTACAAAAGATCCATCACTTCGCGCTTCAGTTCCATGATATCATTCTCGATGGCATCATTCCATTCGCCCAGTAATTCGATTACGGCAAAATGGAGTTCATAGTCTACATAAATGATCTTGAGGTATAAAGTACGGCTGCCAAAATCATCCCATTGGGGATGGATATAGTAATTGTAAACGGTTTGGGAATACTCGAACTCACTATATTTTCTTCCAAAGAAAGGCGATTGCGGATCTTCTTCGGCAATATAAATATGACGCCAGTTATAAAAGGGCTCTATATCATGCATACAGTTTCCTTATCCTAAGAAGCAGTAGCCGCTTCAACGGCTTTCTTAACACTGCCGTGTTTTAATAACAGGTCCTTGGCTTTTTCATAATCAGTCAATGATAATCCATCCATCACCATTTTCACACCACGGTCTACCAGTTTCACATTGCTTAATTGCATGTTCACCATTTTATTGTCTTCCACACGCCCTAACTGGATCATGATAGAAGTGGAGATCATGTTCAAAACAAGCTTTTGTGCGGTGCCGCTTTTCATCCTCGTACTGCCCGTTACAAACTCAGGGCCCACCACTACTTCCACCGGGAAATCGGCAGCTTCGGATACGGGTGAATTAGGGTTGCAGCTGATGCTTCCGGTAATAATGCCTCTTTTACGGCATTGCTTGAGTGCACTGATCACATACGGAGTGGTGCCGCTGGCAGCTAATCCTACTACCACATCTTTATCACTGATAAAATGTTTTTGCAGATCGGTCCATCCTTCTTCGGTACTGTCTTCCGCAAATTCTACAGCCTGGGTAATGGCTTTATCGCCACCGGCGATCAAACCGATCACTAAGCCATAAGGCACGCCAAATGTAGGCGGACATTCACTGGCATCTACAATACCCAATCGGCCACTGGTGCCGGCACCAATATAAAATAATCTTCCGCCGGCAAGCATTTTATCGCTGATGGCAGAAACCAGTTTTTCTATCTGTGGTATGGCTTTCTCAACAGCAAAGGGTACGGTCTTGTCTTCGTTATTGATATTCAACAACAGATCGTGAATAGACATATTCTCCAAATGCCTGTAAGTAGAAGCCTGTTCAGTTACTTTAATAAAATCTGACATATCAGTGTTTTATTTATGATACGCTAATAATCCCTGCATGGGGGCTTTGATCACATTGCCTAATTCCAGTTCGTAGGTATCGCAAAGGTCTTTCAATACATCTCTAAAACCAAATGCAATACTGCCGATAAAGTGAATAGGTAAGGTCCAGCTCTCGCGGTACTTATATAGATGGGTGAAAAAGAAATCGTTTAATCCGTCCTCAATAATATTCTCGATCATATAATGCCCCCGGTTCTCGGCCAGAAAAATAGCATAGGAAGCGAGATACCGATTGGCTAAGGGTTGTTTGTATACATGATCCAGTATTTCGATGGCAGATACCTGGAAACGTTTTTCAAAACGGGATTTCAGGTCCTCATCGAATGTGTTATAGAGATAGTATTGAACCACTTTTTTACCGAGATAGGCGCCACTGCCTTCGTCTCCCAGCACATAACCCAGCCCCGGACTGTTCTTCACGATCTTTTTCCCATCATAATAACAGGAATTGGACCCGGTGCCCAGAATACAGGCTATCCCTTTTTTGTGCCCGCATAGCGCCCTTGCCGCAGCCAGCAGATCGGTCTGTACTTCAATTTTGGCTTTGGGGAAAAGTTTTTTTAATACTTTTTTGATGATGGCTGCATTCTCCTGATTACTCAACCCGGTACCATAAAAATGAATATCCGTAACAGCTGCATTTTTTATTTTAGGTAGCAATTCTTTGCCGAGAAGGGTCATGATCTGGTCAGGGCTGAGAAAATAAGGGCTGATTCCCTGCGTAAGGATCGTTTTTGTCTTCCCATCTGCCACCAGTTTCCATTCGCATTTGGTGGCGCCACTGTCAGCAATCAATTTACCGGGCATAGTTTCATATTAATTGGAGGTACAAATTACGAAGTATGAACATATTATAAAAACGAAGAAATTCGTATTTCTTGCTTTCTACTTCATACCTGAAATTAAGTGCAACTTATGCCATTCATACTAAATGGCAAACCTTTAGGTCAGCATTCAAACATTAATAATGATATTTGCAGCTGTACATTCAGCTATTTAGATGCGTATTTATGGGAAGTAAAAAGTTACAGATCTGGTTGCCGGTATTATTTGCAGTGGTAATGGTAGTGGGTATGATGATCGGCTACCAGTTAAAGGAGAAAACCCTGGGCAACCGTTTTTTTAACCTCAGCAGAAGAACCTCCCTGCAGGAATTGGTGGAACTGATCAAGGGGAAATATGTTGATAAAGTTTCCGCCGACAGTATTACCCAATTGGCTGCTGATGAATTATTATCACATCTTGATCCCCATTCTGTTTTTATCCCTGCCGATCACCTGAAAGAAGTGAACGAAGAAATGATGGGCAATTTCCAGGGCATTGGTGTTGAATTTCAGATCATGGACGATACCGTGAATGTGATGAATGTGATGAAAGACGGCCCTTCTGCCAAAGCCGGATTGGAAACAGGAGATAAATTTATCAAGGTCAACGACAGTATCACTATCGCCGGCAAAAAAATGCAGCCGGATGATATCCGCAAACTGCTTCGCGGCCCGGTGAACACGGAAGTAAAAGTGCAGTTGTTAAGGGGTAATGAAAAAAAGGACGTAAAGATCACCAGGGGTGTGATACCGGTGTCGCCGGTTGATGCGGCCTATATGATCAATGCAGAAACCGGTTACCTCCGCATTAATAAATTTGCGGAGCGTACCTATGAGGCGTTTATGCAGAGTATGGAAAAACTGCAGAAGCAGGGTATGAAACAATTGATACTCGACCTGCGTGGGAATGGGGGAGGACTGATGAAAGAAGCTACGGATATTGCCGATGAATTTTTGAGTGAAGATAAATTGATTGTTTACACTGAGGGTGAACATATGCCGCGTTTCGAATACAAGTGTAAACGTGACGGCATCTTTGAAAAAGGTAAACTGGAAGTATTGATAGATGAGGGAACCGCTTCTGCGAGTGAAGTATTAGCAGGGGCTTTGCAGGATTGGGACAGGGCCACCATTATCGGCAGACGATCATTTGGTAAAGGCCTTGTGCAGCAGCAGTTTCAGTTAACAGACGGAAGCGCGGTGCGTTTGACCATTGCGAGGTATTATTCGCCGCTGGGAAGAAATATCCAGAAACCTTATACCAAGGGGAAGGCGCAGTACGAAGAAGAACTGGCCGATCGTTTTCATAATGGGGAAGTGGTAAAAGGAGATACCGCCAAACCCGTTGGCAAACCCTTTAAAACACCTGGTGGAAGAACCGTATATGGCGGTGGCGCAATTACACCGGATATCTTTGTTCCGTTTGATACCACACATAAAGACCCGGCAGTTGTTAAGATGTATTATAAGTACACAGTAGGCAGTTTTGTTTACAATTATTATATGCGTAACAGGCCTTTCTTTAACAGTATGGCAACACCGGCTGATCTGGCAGCTAAATTTATTCCGGGTGAAAAGGAATGGGAGGGGTTGGTAAGTTTTGCCAAAAAAGATACGATTCAGCTGAATGGCGTTAGTGCAAAAGACAAGAAAGAGGTGTTACAAAGGATCCAGACCATGATGGCCAGGCAGATATGGCGTAATGAAGGGTATTTTGAAGTGGGCAACCGGAACGATATCACGGTACAAAAGGCGATCGAACATTTAAAATAGGCATCTCTTGTAAAATGGCTTGCCCTGTGAATAACAACGGGTATAGAATCGTTTTTTAGTTTGGCATTTTTCATTTTAGTTTGCAGCAGATTTGGTTGACGGATCTAACAAAAACAATACGGTTATGACAATTGAAAGTTTTAAAGGGTTATCACACGAAGAAAAACTGAAAGCTTTGAAGTTTTCGGGTGAATTATTAGGTTCTTATGATCGTAACAGCGAGAATAATGGCCCTAAAACACCGGGTGATATCTTTGCTTTGGGTGATTTCTGGGTGTATTTGAGTGATGATGAAGAACTGATCATCCCTACCCGCAGAAACCCGCTGCATGTAGAGGAAGAAGAAGACTAATATTGTCAGTGCCATGGTGATTGTGGGACACAATCACTGCGGTGCCACTCACGACTGACGATTGACGACTCACGAACATAACTGCACTTAGGAATAACGTTTACATCGACGCTCTTAAGGTAAGATAGAAAGGTATTTCTATATGCTGAACGGATTGCTCCAGTACCAGCTCGGCTGTTTTCTCTCCCATCATCTGAAAATCTGTAGAAATAGTGGTGATACCGTTGAGGATGATCTTCTTTAACGGGGTTTCATTATAAGAGATCACCCCTACATGTTTACCCAGTTTCATTTTTGTGGCCAGTATTTTTTCGATCAGGATAACCAGGTCGTCTTCCATCAGATTGATATATGCTTCTCCTTCCTTGATCGGCTCGTTGGCAATATTGTGCACCACTTTGTAATTAAACGCATACTGCTGACAGAACCTTGTAAAGCCTTTTAAGATCTCTGCCGGGTGATAGGTATAAAACGGTTCAATGATCTTGATGGTATGGTACTTGGCCAGTTGCGGCAATGCCTGTTCCAGTGCGTTGTAAATATCTTTTTCAAAATTCTCATATACGGCACCGTATTTTCCTCCGATACCGGGTACGAGTTTATCTAAAAGGATCAGTTTGTCTTTGGGGATCTGGTTGATCACATCATGCGCATTCTCTCCCCCATCCATAAAATGCGGGATGATCACATAATGCGTGTAGTCCTTTTTTGTATTCTGTATCAGCCTCTTAAAAAAATCAAAATCGTTGTTATAGATATAAAAATCAACAGAAGCCAGTTCGCCCAGTGAAGTAACAAAAGCATCGTAAATGATCTTTTTGTGTGGGCTGAGTTTGTTGAACAGTAAGAAGATCTTGAGCTGCTGTTTCAGGTTGGTATCCTGTACAAAATAACCCTTGCCTGGAACCGAGCCGAGCACACCTATTTTCTTGAGGTATTTATATCCTTTTTCTGCTGTATCCCTCGAGATCTCAAATTCAAAACTCAGCTCATTGATGGAAGGAAGCAATTCTTCTTTTTTGATCTTGCCATCGCCGATGGCTTTGATAATGGAATTGGCCAGCTGCAGGTACTTGGGAGTAGCTGAGTAGTAATCGATGAACAAATGCTGAAAAACGCTTTTCTTTTTCATGTTGGCAGGTATTCGAACCGGGGCCTGTGGCAAAATCGTTTCCAAACTTAGGGATTAAGTGCAAGATTCTTTAAACAGAAACACAGGCATTTTGATAAAAACCAGGTAAATATCTCTTAACCATGATGGTACATGACAGCGAATAGCTGATGAATGATAGCTTTGGTATGCTTAAATTGAATTTTGCTTAGCCATAAAGAAATTAACTGATCATGGGTGTAATCCTCGGAGTCATTTTCCATTTTATAGGCGGTTTCGCCTCGGGCAGTTTTTACATGCCGTACAAAAAAGTGAAAGGTTGGAGCTGGGAAAGCTTCTGGATCGTAGGTGGCCTTTTTTCCTGGCTCATCGTTCCACCCGTTGCAGCTTATCTTACCATTCCCGGCTTTGCTGAGATCATCAAAGGCAGTTCTTCACAGATCCTGGGTACCGTGTTTCTCATGGGACTTTTATGGGGAGTTGGTGGTTTAATGTACGGACTGGGTGTACGTTACCTGGGTATGAGCCTGGGTAATTCAGTGATACTCGGTTTCTGCTCTACATTCGGTTCTTTGATACCGGCGATCTATTATAACTATGTGCCTACACCCGGAAAAGAGAACCTGACCATCAGCTTTATGCTGCATAACACCGGCGGCCAGTTTGTATTGCTGGGTGTGCTGGTTTGTGTATTGGGGATTGCGATCTGCGGACGTGCGGGTATGATGAAAGAGAAAAGCCAGTCAGAAGAACTGAAGAAAGAAAGTGTAGGTGAATTCAGCCTGGTAAAAGGATTGGTAATCGCTACGATCTCCGGGATCCTCAGTGCTTTCTTCAATTTTGGTATCGAAGCCGGTAAGCCAATGGCGGAAGTGGCCAATGCCAACTGGCAGTTAACACACCCCGGTATGGGTAATTTCCTGTTTCAGAATAATGTCATTTTTGTGGTGATACTATGGGGCGGGTTAACCACCAACTTTATCTGGTGTATGATCCTGAACGCACGTAACAAATCCTTTGGCGATTACACAAATAAAGCAACACCCCTCGCTAAAAATTATCTGTTCAGCGCATTGGCCGGTACTACCTGGTTCTTACAATTCTTCTTCTATGGAATGGGTGAGAGCAAGATGGGTAATGGCGCCAGTTCCTGGATCCTGCACATGTCGTTCATTATCCTGGTAGCCAATATGTGGGGTATCAGTTTAAAAGAATGGAAGGGGGTTAGCCCAAAAACAAAAACAACCATTACGATAGGTATATTAACGATCATCGCTTCCGTTATGATCGTTGGATATGGCAATTCGTTACCTAAATAAATTAAAATATCCCGTTTATGTCTGTGAATTCTGTAGCCAAGTACAAGTATGTGAGTTATCTCTGGGATGATGCCAAAGCAGCATCAATGGCCGGAGACGAAGTGGCTTTGTTGATATACCGCTCCAACCTGCTGGGAGCCGATCTGCGCCTGACCAATTATGGTGGTGGCAATACCTCCTGTAAGGCTATGGCCAAGGACCCGCTTACCGGAAAAGAAACTGAAGTAATGTGGGTAAAAGGAAGTGGTGGCGATCTGGGTACCTTAAAAGCAAGTGGCCTTGCTGCTCTATATGTAGACAGGATGCGGAGCCTAAAAAATGTATATCGCGGAATTGACCAGGAAGATGAGATGGTTGAATTGTTCAATCATTGTATCTATGACCTGGCATCTAAAGCGCCTTCTATTGATACGGCTTTGCATGGGTTTCTTCCTTTCAAACATATCGACCATTTACATCCGGATGCAGCCATCGCCATTGCTGCAGCAAAAAACGGTAAGCAAATCACGCAGGACTTATTTAACGGAACGATCGGCTGGGTAGAATGGCAGCGGCCGGGTTTTGACCTGGGACTGCAACTGAAAGCCTGTCTGGATGCCAACCCCGGTATCCGCGGCATCATGCTGGGCTCGCACGGATTATTTACCTGGGGAGATACCGCCTATGAAAGTTATCTCAACACATTAGATGTGATTGAAAGATGTGCACAGTATATTGAAGATAAAGTAGCTGCAAATAAAATTGTTTTTGGGGGAGAAAAAATACCATCACTTCCTAAAGAAGCCAGGTTGGCAAAAGCTTCAGAGCTGGCTCCTGTATTAAGAGGATTTTGTTCTTCTGAAAGAAAGATGATCGGGCATTTTACTGATGACGACAGGGTTTTGAATTTCATCAACTCCAACGATCTGGATCGTCTGGCACCCCTGGGTACTTCTTGTCCTGACCATTTTTTAAGAACCAAGATCAGCCCGTTGGTATTGAATATCACACCCAATGAAGACCTCTCTGATGTAAATGCACTCAAAGAAAAATTAGCACCGCAGTTTGAAGCCTACAGAAAAATGTATGCGGATTATTATAACACCTGCAAGCATCCGAACAGTCCGGCTATGCGCGATGCCAACCCGGTGGTGATCTTATACCCCGGTGTAGGTATGTTCACTTTTGCAGTGAATAAACAAACGGCAAGGGTTGCAGCAGAATTCTATACCAATGCCATTAATGTAATGCGTGGTGCAGAAGCGATCTCAACGTATACTTCCTTGCCGAGACAGGAAGCATTCAATATTGAATACTGGTTGCTGGAAGAAGCCAAATTGCAACGTATGCCAAAGCCCAAAGCTTTGTCGGGTAAGATCGCATTGGTTACCGGCAGCGCAGGTGGAATCGGAAAAGCCATCGCGAAAAAGTTTGCGAATGAAGGTGCCTGTATCATTATTAATGATAATGACGCGGAGCGTCTGGCATCGGCCAAAGAAGAGTTTCAGAAACAATACGGCAATGATGTATTTACTGCGGTATTGCTGGATGTAACCAAACGCGATGATATTGCGAATGCATTTGCAACAGGTGCGCTGGCATTTGGTGGTGTGGATATTATAGTGAACTGCGCAGGACTTTCGATCTCTAAACCGATAGAAGAACATACCGATAAGGATTGGGATCTCTTATATGATGTATTGGTAAAAGGCCAGTTCATTGTAACGCAGGAAGGAGTTAATATTTTACGCAAACAGGACCTGGGTGGAGATGTGATCAATATTGTAAGTAAGAATGCATTGGTAAGCGGTCCTAATAATGCGGGCTATGGTTCTGCCAAAGCGGCCCAGTTACATTTAAGCAGGCTGAATGCTGCAGAACTTGGAAAGGACAAGATCCGCGTGAATGTGGTAAACCCTGATGCGGTGATCAGCGACAGTAAGATCTGGCAGAGCGGATGGGCAGAAGGCCGTGCCAAAGCCTATGGTGTGAAAGTGGAAGAGCTCCCTGCTTTTTATGCAAAGAGAACCTTGCTGAACGAGATCATTAACCCCGGTGATATTGCGGACGCGTGTTTTGCTTTTACAGGTGGTTTATTAAGTAAATCAACAGGAAATGTAATGAATGTAGATGGTGGTGTAGCCGCTGCATTTGTAAGATAAGATTCAATTTTTTACGACAAGCAGTCGAATGGGTTGATGGTTGTCTAATTGTCAACCCGCTTTTTTTCGCTTGTTCATGGTCCATGGACTATGGACCATAGACAAAACAAAACCATGCACAGAGTCGCTTTCAAAATGCAGTTGCACAAAGGATGT
>CBHRAM010000130.1:0-8965 GCA_966076165.1 uncultured Chitinophagaceae bacterium | reverse complement strand
ATGTGATCATATCCAGTTCGGGATCGTAGTTCAGTTTGGCATTGGCTTCTTTCTTGAACTCAAGACAGAAACGGTAGGCGGGTTGCGGGGGTTTGATCTCGTCGTTCGGGTAATTAAAGAACCTGCCGCCAAAACGGGGTTGGTTGTTCTCATCAAAAGTCAATACTTCCACCCATTTTCTTGTACTGCGTGCATCGTTCTCATCGTAACCGATCAGGGTGTAATAGTTTTTATTATTGAAGGTTTTCTGAACGATATTATAATATACCGCACCGATCCATTCCTTATTGTTACGCACAGAATCTACCGGATTATCCGTAAAATCAGAATTATCATATAAAGGAACCAGTTTCAATGAACCGTCTTTGGTATGATATTGAATGGCACCTTTCTGGCGATAATAAGAAAAGTCTTTCATGATCTGCCAGGTAATGATGCGGAAACTGCTATCGGGTGCATACAGCCTTGAGATCGTTTTGAGCGAATCAAAAGGGTAGGAGAAGGAATACGGAACTTTTAAAGCCTGCACCAATGCCCGGGTGAAAAAACTATCGGCAATGGCACGGTCGGCGGTTTCAGGGGCATTCACAATATCATTGGCATAGTTGCGCATGCTTTCTTCCAGTTGCATGAATAACTGCGTACTGGCCGAAGGCTTTTTTTGTGCATGAAGGTTCATGGTAAAAGCACAAATGATCCCTATGATACCTAAACGTTTTATCATCGCCCTAAGTTACGACCAATGTGATCCGGGAGAAATATTCTTACAGATCCGGCCTGAAATTTATCTTTTCTTTAGCCTTATAATGCTTTAGCGAAGCTGGCAAGACTTTCAAACCGCAGATCGATCAATGGATCAGGGAAAGCTGTCTCGGGGTGCGTGGTGGCTACAAATACGGTATGCATGCCGGCATTGCGGCCAAAGCCCATATCGCTGATCCTGTTTCCAACGATGATACTTTTTGAAAAATCGATCTCCGGAAAATCCTGTTTAGCCTGGAAAGCCATACCGGCATTGGGTTTCCGGTTGGGTGAATCATCTGCAAGATCCGGGCAATAATAGATCTTATCAATATGGCCACCGGCTTTTTGAATGGCTGCAACCATATTATCGTGGATATCGGTCAGGTCTTCCACAGACATAAGTCCTCTGCCAACCCCTTTCTGGTTGGTTACAATAATGATCCTGTTAAAATGATTTGACACAGTAGCAAGGGCTGCAAGGTTATCATCATAGAACCGGAACTCACCCCAATTGTAGATATAATCATTGTCCTTATCATGATTGATCACTCCATCACGATCTAAGAACAGGGTCCAGCTTTTATCAATCTTTTGTAAGTCGAGCATATTAATCGGTTAATTCTGTTTGGGCTCTCCGGTAATCTTCAGGGATGCCGATATCAATAAAATAGCCTTGCTGTATCAGACCGAAGATCCTTCTTTGGTGATAAAAAACCTGCAGGTAATCTGTTTCAAATGAAAACTTCTCAGGCAGATTTTCCTGTAAGAACAGCGGTGCATTGATCAGGTAAACACCACCATTGATCAATCCTTTGGCATAGTATTGTTTCTCTTTAAAAGAGGAGATACTTTGATCTTCATTTAATTCAACCACACCATATCGTTCAAAATTTTCCATGGGTTTTAAAGCCAGGGTGCAATGTGCATTTTTAGCAGTATGCAGGGTGTCCTGCTCGGCAATATTGGTTTTGAAAATGCTATCTCCGTTTACCACTACTACATTCTTGCTTTGTACATGACTGCAGGCGTATCTGATCGCACCGCCGGTACCCAGGGGTTCTTTTTCTATCACCAATTCATAATTGCCGGCGGGAAGTAATTCAGCGATATAATTGGTAAATGCTTCGGATCTATAGCCCAGCGAAAAAATAAAACGTTGGATTCCCTGTTTCTGCAGGTGAGAAATCACATAATAAATAAACGGCCGGTTATTGACCGGTGCCATGCACTTCGGGAGATCGGGAACAGCTTCGCGTAAGCGGGTTCCAAGGCCTCCTGCCAGAATGATCGCCTCCTGTACAGGCATTACCCGAAAATTTTGGCTTCCACCAGTTCACAAATGATATGGCCGATCAGGATATGGCTTTCCTGTATACGGGGTGTTGTTTTGGAAGGGACATTGAAGAGGTAATCACTCAGTTCTTTCATCGCTCCGCCGGTTTCCCCGGTGAGTCCGATGGTGGTCACGCCCATTTTTCTCGCGGTTTCAAATGCATGGATAATATTCTTTGAATTGCCCGAAGTACTGAGGCCGATCAACACATCTCCTTTTTCACACATACCTTCTACTAAACGGGAATAGATCACGTCATAACTATAATCGTTGGCAACAGCCGTGAGGTAAGAGGTATTACAATGCAGTGCATCTGAGGGCAGGGCTTTTCTATCCTTATAAAAACGGCCGGAGAATTCGGCAGCCAGGTGTTGTGCATCTGCGGCACTTCCGCCATTTCCGCAGAACAATACTTTTTTGCCATTTTGAAATGCTGTGGTAACAGCCTCTACAGCGTCAGCAATTTTTTGTATAAAAGCTTCGTCGGACAATATTTTACGTTTAACATCTATGGAAGCACTGATGATATCTGCGATCTCTGTTTTCATATCGGTTCTCTTTCTGTTTGTAATGTGAGTTATTGTATCGTCCAGCTGGTTAACCCATGTTTGGTGAACTGGTAAGGATTGATCCTGCCGCCAAAGGTATTCAAGGTTTCAATAACACGGTAACGGGTATTGCCGGGGCAATAGAATATCATAAAACCTCCGCCACCCGCACCACTGATCTTTCCGCCCGTGGCGCCGGCATTTTTTGCGGCATGATAGATGTCTTCAATGCCGCTGTTGGAAATATTGGCAGCCATATTCTTTTTTTGCTGAAAGCCATAATCCAGGATCTCACCGATCTCTGCCAGTTTTCCGATCAATAAAGCTTCTTTCATCATTCTGGCCTGCTCCTTTAACTGGTGCATGGCATCAATACTTTTGGTGTTCTTTTCTTTTACATTCTGTTGTTGTTCTTTGATGATGGCGGCAGATTCACGGGTGGTGGATGTAAAATACAATACCAGGTTATGTTCCAGCTCATTCAGGTATTCCTGCCGGATCCTCAGCGGGTTTACGATCACCTTATCGCCTGCATAGAATTCCATAAAATTAAAACCGCCAAAAGTTGCGGCATATTGATCCTGACGGCCACCGGCCAGTTTCAGGTCGTTGCGTTCTATTTCGTAAGCATAATGGGCCATATCATAATCGCCCAAAGGTAGTTTCAGCATCTCTGCAAAAGCACCGAGTATGGCAACCACAAGCGTGGAAGAAGTGCCTAACCCGCTACCTGCGGGGGCATCAACAAAGGTTGAAAGCCTGAACCCCTTTATCACAAAAGGATGATCTTTCTGAATCCGGTTATATACGCCTTTTAACAGGTCAAGTTCTCCAGTAATGGGCAATTCAGTTGACCAGTCAAATTCCTGCACCTGTTTCTTGTCGAGCGATTCTAAAATGATCTTTGGTTGCTCCAGCGTTTCAATGCTGGCATGTGCATGCAGCGAGAGGGTTGCATTTAAAATAGCACCGCCAAACTCATCACTGTAAGGGCTGACATCTGTTCCGCCACCGGCCAGACCAATACGTAAAGGGGCTTTGCTGCGATAGATCATGCCATGATTTTCATTAGTGAGTTGTGCGGAGAATCAGCAATAGCCTTATTCTGCCAGTTCACAAATTGCGGTAGCCAGTTTGTGCCAGCTATACTTTTTCTTCTCTTCGCGAAGATGGGGCAAAAAATAGTTTTCACCTAATTCATAGAGCCTGAGTATGCCTGAGGCTATTGATGTGGGATCTGGTTCGGTAACGACCCCGACTTTGCCATCCGGTACCAGATCGGGCAGGCCGCCTACATTGGTAACCAGCATCGGTTTTTCAAAATGGTAGGCGAGGGGGGTTACACCGCTTTGGGTGGCATTGCGGTAAGGCTGTATCACAAAATCGGCAGCACTCATATAATATCTTACTTCGCTATCGGCAATAAAATCGGTACGTAAAATGAGTTGTGCTGAAATACCCAGTGCACCGATCAGTTCATCATACTCCTTCCGGTTCTCATAAAATTCGCCGGCCACCAATAGTTTTATGTTTGCGCCGCGGATCCTTTCATCATTCATGGCTTCGAATAAAAGATCCAGCCCCTTGTATTTACGGATAAAGCCAAAGAACAAAATGATCTTCCCGTTTTCCGGCAGGGATAATTTTTTCCGGGCTTCCATTTTATCCAATCCTTCTCCAAAATTATCATACAAAGGATGCACCACCTGCTGCGCAGGTTTCTTTGTGAAAAGGAGGAGATCGTTCTTTACCTTCTCACTCATGGTGATAAAACCATCGATCGCTTTTACAAAGTATTGCGTAAACGGTTTATCGCCGATACGTTTTTCATGAGGTATCACATTATCAGCAATACAGACCACTTTGGTAAAATGATTGGATTTGATGATCTGCAGGATACTTCCCAGGCATGGGCCCATCAATGGCAGCCAATACCGCACAATTACCAGATCAGGCCTTTGCTTTCTGATCTCATTGCCAATCAACAACCAGTTCAATGGGTTGATAGAGTTGATACAGGCTTTGATCTTTAGATCCGCAGGAGCCGGCTCAGTAGAATATTGTGTAGTGCCTGGAAATAGAAAATCCGGGTATTGTAAAGAAAACGTGTAGATAGATGCGTCATACCCTTCCTGCACGAACTGTCTGCAAAGCCGCTCATCAAATGAGGCCAGTCCGCCGCGCAATGGCCAGGCGGGACCGATGATGATGACTTTTTTGGAGGAGGACATGGAAGTGTTGAAAGTTAATAGTTGAAAGTTAAGAGTTAAAAATTAATAGTAATTGTGGCTCTTGTTACTTTTCACTTTTAACTATTAATTTTTAACGTCCATTAATCAAGTCCTGATTTGGTCTCTATTAAATACGTATTCCTTTCCGGCGCATTTCTCGCAACCAGTTCTGCAACAAACCCTGTTAAGAATAATTGCATACCAATGATCATGGTAGTAAGGGCAATATAGAAACTCGGACGGTTGGTTAAACTGAAATCTACGGCTACGAATTTTGCAACAATGAGGTAGGCACTGGATACTAATCCGATCATAAAGAACAAGGTTCCCAATAATCCGAAGAACTGCATAGGGCGTTTTCCGAATTTGCCAAGGAACATAATGGTGGCGAGGTCAAGAAACCCGTTCACAAAACGTTGCCAGCCAAATTTGGTTACGCCGTATTTACGTTTTCTGTGTTCCACCACTTTCTCACCGATCTTACGGAACCCGCTCCATTTGGCCAGAATAGGGATGTAGCGGTGCATCTCACCATAGACTTCAATACTTTTTACCAGTTTCCTTTTATAAGCCTTCAACCCACAGTTAAAATCGTGCAGGTGAATACCTGAACTGGCCCTTGCGGTTGCATTGAATAATTTAGAAGGGATATTCTTGGTGAGTGTATTATCGTATCTTTTTTTCTTCCATCCGCTAACCATATCAAAACCATCTTCCACGATCATCCTGCGGAGTTCGGGGATCTCATCTGGCGAATCCTGCATATCTGCATCCATCGTGATCACCACTTCGCCCTGGGCAGCTTTAAAACCTTCATTCAGCGCAGCCGATTTTCCGTAATTGCGCTGGAATTTGATGCCTTTGATATTGGGATTTTCCCTTCCTTTCTTTTCGATCACTTCCCAACTTTTATCGGTGCTGCCATCGTCTACCAGTATCACTTCATACGACAGGTTATGCTGTGTAACCACGGATTCGATCCAGCTACACAATTCCGGTAAGGATTCGTCTTCATTAAATAAGGGAACTACAATTGATACATCCATAAAATGAAATTAATCGTCTCCAAACTTTTCTTCTTTCCTGATCACCAATGCGATCAACAATGCTTTACAGAAACCCCATACCAGTGCCAATCCCAATCCCAGAATAACATTTTTGAGTGTGGTCTGCTTGGTATCGGCATCCATTTTTTTCATGGTCTCATCGATCTGCTGATCAGTGGCGCCTACCTGCTGCAATATCTTAAGGGCTTTATTTCTGCTGATCTCAAACACTTTTGCAGTAAGATCATGATCCAGGAAATTATACAATACATAATTTCCAACCGCTTCGACCAAGGCAGCAATGATATATGCTACAAAGGCAAACTTCAATGCCTGTTGAAAACTCAATATATTATTGTTCGCCTTCCGTAAACTAAAACCAACAATGATCAGCATTGCGATCATGTAAGGAATAAAACTGCTGACACTGATGACCGAAACAAAGGTGCTTGTGCTGCCCATGCCCCACGCTCCATAATTGATCAGGAGGAACAACAATCCGCTGATCGCTCCAAATTTCAGGCCTTCATTGATCAGTTTCGCATTCATATTCATGAGACGGCTTTAATTTAAAGTTACTTGTCCTTTATGGATAATACCGATCACTTTTCCGGTCAATTCCCTGTCAAGAAAAGGCGTATTCGCCGATTTTGATCTCAGCTGCTGTTTGGTAAGCAGGGTTTGTCCGGATTTTGTAAACAGGCTCAGGTCTGCGATCGCACCCTCAGCAATATGGTTCACCGGTAGCCCGAATATCGTTCTTGCATTCAGCGAAAACAAAGCGGTGAGCCTGCTCAGGCTAAGCTCGGGCAGTAAATGGTTTACCACGGCAAATACGGTTTGTAAGCCGGTCATGCCATTCTTCGCATATTCAAACTCACAGGTCTTATTATCCCAGTCCTGCGGCAGATGATGTGAAGCAATACAATCCACCGTACCATTCAATACGGCTTCGCGAAGCGCCAGCATATCGGCTTTACTTCTCAATGGCGGATTTACTTTCAGGTTAGTATCGTATGTCTGCAGGTCCTCATCACAAAAGAACAGATGGTAAGGGGTTATACTGCAGGTCAGGTGAAGGCCTTCTGCCTTTGCCGCTTTGATCAGTTCCAGCCCGGTTTGTGTGCTTACCCCGGTAATATGCAGTTTCGACTGGGTATATCTTAAAAGATCAATATCCCGTTTAATGATCACTTCCTCGGCAAGGGCTGGAATCCCCGGCAGGCCCAGCCTGGTAGAGATCACCCCTTCATTGATCAATCCTCCGGCGCCAATACTTTTATCCAGCGGCACCTGTATCAGTACCCCATCCAGTGCTTTTACATATTGCAGAGCTTTTACAAAAAGCCCGGGCGACTGTACCGGGTTTAACCCATCCGAAAAAGCAATGGCACCGCTGCTGCGCATATCATACATCTCGGCCAGGTCTTTCCCTTCGGTTCCCCGGGTAATCGCACCCAGCGGGTGAATGGTTACCGGCAGATCACCCGATTTACGGCTGATATATTCTACCTGCGTTTTATTATCTACAACGGGCTGGGTATTGGGTAATACAAAAACATGGGTATAACCACCTGCGGCTGCGGTTGCGGCACCGGTTTCAAGGGTTTCTTTGTATTCGTAGCCGGGATCGCAAAAATGGGAGAAGAGGTCAACCCAGCCGGGTGATACGGTTAAACCCTCGGCTTCAATTACCTCATCGGCTTTTTCTGAAATAGTAGTGGCGATCTTACTTATCTGTCCTCCAATAATCAAAATATCACAAACCTGTCCGTTAAATGCTGAGGCTGGATCGGCAATGGTAGCTTGCCTTACGAGTATCTTCATGAAGATGAGGTAAAATTTTCTGCAATATACCCCGATTTTTTCTTTTCCCTCCTATATTTGCAGCCCGTTTACATAATGACTGATTGATTGAATGAAAGGATGAGTGAATGGGAGAAGGCAATTTTTCGGGACGTAGCGCAGCCCGGTAGCGCACACGTCTGGGGGGCGTGGGGTCGCAAGTTCAAATCTTGTCGTCCCGACAAGTAAAAGGGTTCTTCAATTGAAGAACCCTTTTTTGTTTCGGCATAAAATAAAGATTTTCTTGATCTGTCATTTATATGCGTTGTATTTATAATATGAAAACGGTTAATTTTATCAAAAACCAACATAATGACTCCCGAAGAAACCCAGTCGGAACTTGATAAATGCCGGGCGATCATCTTTGCCACTATTGAGTATACCATTCAAAAAGAAGCTGGGCAACTGAAACCTGAACAGGTTGCATATTCCGGGAATTTTCATAGGATATGGAAAGAGCAGGTGGAAGAACAATATCAAAGTAAAGACCTGCAAAAACTTAAAAAATCACTGGATACGGTAACGTTACGCTATAAAATAACCGGTGATACAGATCTTATCACATACATAAAAGAAAAAACAGGCTACGATTTTGATCTGTTGGGGAATATTTATGAACGGGTAGATAAGATCATTGCCCGTGGAAGGATCGCGAACAGAAAAGAAAGAAATGATGTAGCCACAATGATGGAATTGTATCGGCGAAATTCGATTGGACAGGAGAATGCTGCTCTGTTGATCAATATGTCATTTGATTTTGCCAATGCACAGGCAAAAGAAAAATCTCCTGAAAAGATCATGTCGTTTGTTAAATATCTTCAGGAAACCAATTCGCCGGATAACAAAAGATATTTCCACTTATATGAAAGTTCTTACCCAGACTACCCTTCAACCTACTTGAATATAATATTTGAAAACGGTGTTTCTTCCAGTGTTTTTGCTGCCGAAGGAATAAATTTAGGGATTGCTGCAAACTGGAAGGATAATCATACCCTTATCATAAAAATTAAAAAAGAAGCGAAAGTTTTTATGAAACATGCACACCAGGAACACGGGGGAGATTATATAACAGTTGAGTATGTTGAAATCTGAATCTGATAGTAAGAAATCTTACCACAATATCATTCGCTCTGATCATCCAATTCCCCCGAAAATAATTATGTACTACAAATAATTCTACAGGATATTCCATAAAACACCACAAAAAATACGGTGTTT
>CBHRAM010000129.1:0-9027 GCA_966076165.1 uncultured Chitinophagaceae bacterium | reverse complement strand
ATACTCCATGCAGGCAAAATAGATCTGAGGTTTACCAAAAAACCATCATCAGCAAAACTGCCAAAACCAGACAGCGCCGGTATACGGAACCAGTAATAACAGGAAACACCGGAGGCGGCAAAAATGGAGATCAATCTTCTTTCATATTTTGCGTCAAGTACGGTAGATAATACTGCATACAGTATAAAACTGACTGCAAAACCCAATAAAGGCATTTCATAAGCACCGATCAAACCGTTGATCGTTGAACTGCTTTGGTCGGGTACATGAAACAAGCCCCAGATAAATCCGGGAAGCCCGCCGATGATCAGCAGGCCGCTTAACTGTTGGGCAAACGTTTTTTTGGCAGAAGCGGGTGTGATATTGGGTGTTGAATCCGGACAGGGTATCACACAATTCTGACATTGATCGCAATGCGCGTTGGGCATTGACATCAATACATTTCCACCATATAATTTTTCAACAGGATGTACAGGGCAAAGACCCGAGCACCAGGCACTTTTCCATTCAAAGAAAAGACCCATGATCATGCCTGCTAAAACCATGGCAAGGATCAATAACCCGGTAGCCAATCCATTGCGGTTAAAAATAGCATGACGTAAAGGAACAATGGTATATAAAGCAATTACCGCAATCAGGTTTAACACGCCCAATTGCGCAGCCGTAAGTTTTTTTCGTTTGGATAAACCGAAATGCCTTGGTAAAAGGTTAGTGGTGGCGAGCGGACAAACATTGCGCCAAACGCCCACCATTACCACAAACAATGCGGGTGCAACAGGAATTAAAATATTCCAGAAAAGCAATAACCCAAGGGATGGAACGAAGAACAAGGCAAACAATATAGCGGCACCGATCAACCAAACAAAAACCTGTGCCAAACGCCAGATCAACAGGGATCGTGCAGATAATTGATTGCCGGATTTAAAAGGAGCAGAAGTTGCTGACATAAAAAATGGGTTGAGAAAAATAAACCATGTCTCAACACGGAAATTAGAAGAAAGCAAAACCATAAAAGATGATTAATCTCATATTTAAGCGAAAACCTGGGGTTTTAGAGATATAAAAGACGGGATGGCTTGCGTTGAAACCCGGTGTATTGTGCCTGTTTTTATACTAATAAGCGGCTCGATGACATTTTTATGACATAAGTCATAAAAAGCTATGACAACGGTCATTAATAAAGCTTTTTAAAGGCGCAACATTTGTATCGTAAATAAACGTCCAAACTTCAAAGTTCATACTATGAAAAAATATCTGATCTTGACAATGCTGATTTCGCTTACAGTATTTTTTATGTATTGTACAAAATCAGCTCAGGTGGTAGCGCCGGGTGTTTCAGAAAGCACCAATGAGTTGTTGTCATATAAAACAACCACTGCCCCAACGATTGATGGTGTTGTAGATGGTATTTGGGACAATGCCAAAAAACTCAATGTTACACCAACGGTTCCGGATCCAGGTAATGGATTGTTTGCCGGTTACCAGGGAACAACTTATCCTGCAACCGTTCGTTCCATGTATGATGATAAATATATCTACTTCCTGGTAGAATGGGCCGATGCTACCAACAATCCGGTACAGCCCTGGTATTTTAACCCAACAACAAAACTTTGGGTACAGAGAGCCAATGCCAGAACATATGATGTGAACGGAAACCTGATCAAGGAAGGAATGGGCCAGGATCAATTGGCTATGTTATGGAACATTGATAACTCAACGCCCAAATTTGTTACACAAACCTGTTATGCCAGCTGTCACCTGTTTACCCCCTACAGAAACTTTGCCGGGGTAATGGTTCCAAACAAAAGCGGTAACCACTATACAAACGGTGCCAACGAAAAAATTGATATGTGGTGGTGCCACCTGAATAAGGACCTGGTTACTAACCAAATGGATGACCAGTATCAAGACTGGGCGGGTGGCCCTTCAGTAACCGACACAGTAGGTGGCTCCGGTAATGGCCGCCATGCGGATGACCTGATTCCACCAACACCTTTCTCAACTACGTATGTGAACACAAACACAAACCTGAGTAATGGTGCCTTCAACAACTCACAGACTTTAAAACTTGATGGAACCGGTGCTTCTGTTTCTGTTCCAAAATGGGTAGTTCCCGGCGGAACCGGCCTTCTATACTATTCAGCTACAGATACCTTACCCGGAGGCAAGGCTCAAAAAATTACAGCGGTGAGCAGCAATGGGGTTCTTACATATGCGGGTGGTACGATCGATCCAACAGGAGATGCCGGATACCTGGATAATACAACCACTGCAGCGTATGCAGCTACTAAATTCATCCCTTCCTTTATTGCAGCTCCTTTAACAGCAGGCCGTAGTGATATCACTGCTACCGGAAAATATACAGGTAGCGGATGGGTCGTGGAATACAAACGCCTGTTAAAAACACCGGATGTATTGAAGCAGGATATTGATTTCAGCAGCCTGAGTGATCAGCCTTTTGGAATGGCCATTTTTAACAGCTCTAACTATCAACATGGTATTCAACCCAACCTGCTTTTGAAGTTTCAGAAATAACCGGTAACCGACTGTTTTACAATAAAACAAAAGATCATGTTACAGAAAAAAACAGCAATATTATCCGGGTTGGTTACGGTTCTGATACTCATTATTGGAGGGTGTTCTAAAACGACTACCATCGTGTTAAACCCCGGTAGCAGTATAACAACCGAGATGAGTTATGCAAAAGACATCACTCCCATCTTTGAAAAAAAATGTGCGTTGAGTGGCTGTCATATATCCGGTGCCAAAGCCCCGGACCTGAGCACGGCCAATTCTTATAAGTCGCTTAATGGAGGCAGTTATATTAAAGCAGGAGACCCGGATAACAGTGTCATCATTGCGTGGCTCACAGGAAAAAAATCTCCGGTAATGCCTATGGGCTCAGGCCCGGACCAGGATATCAATGCAAAAATTTATGCATGGATCAAACAAGGTGCGAAAAACAATTAAAAAAATTATTATGAGAACATATTTCAAATCATCAAAACAGTTTACCGGTGCCCTTCTGTTGTTTGTGGCCCTTGCAACATGTTTTAGTGAATTGTCGGCCCAGGATTCTACAGCCCCGGCTCCTGTTGTAAAAAAGGCAGCCTACGCAAAGAATACGTTTGATGGCAATTACCTGATCGACAATCAAACGGTGATGGTGCCTATCAAAGGAACCTTTGAATTCGATATCCAGCACAGGTTCGGAACAGTGGAGCATGGTATCAAAGACCTGTTTGGTTTATTTGCCAGTGCCAATATGCGCTTAGGGTTCAGCTATGTTGTTAAAAATAATTTCCAGGTAGGATTTGGTGCTTCTAACGACAGGATGCAGGTAGATGGAAATGCAAAATGGGCTTTGCTGAAACAATCCAGAACCGGTTATTCAATGCCGGTAAGTGTTACCCTGTTTGGTAATGTAGTGATGGATACAAGGGCAAAAAACGCATCATTGCCGATCGTTAATTTTTCTGACAGGTTAAGTTTTTTCAGTGAGGTGATCATTGCCAGAAAGATCAGCGAAAAATTATCTGTTCAGGTGGCACCTACACTTTCTTATTTTAATAATGTTGAAGGCTATTATGATACAAAAGGCGATATTCAGTCCAAGTTCAATAATGCACACCTGGCGATCAGTTTTGCAGGAAGATATAAACTCACACCGGGTATGGCTTTGATGGTGAACTATGATCAGCCGTTAACGCAGCATCCGATGGACAACCCGCATCCGAATATCAGCCTGGGCCTGGACTTCAAAACCAGCGGGCACGAGTTTCAACTATTTGCGGGTAACTACGGATCTATCCTGCCACAGAATAATAACTTATACAACCAGAATGATTTTACCAAAGGACAATTCCTGATCGGTTTTAATATTTCCAGGTTGTGGAATTTCTAAAACGATTGTAATTTACTGAGATTGTTAGCCATTATTTATTCACTAAACAAATCATCGCGATGAAAATTAAATTTTTAACCCTTGTTACCGTTGTATGTGTAACAGTTGTTGCCTCTGGTTTCAGGTTTATTCAGCCAAAACCATGGGCTGCGCCAGCCGACAAAGCAAAAGCTGCTAACCCTGTAAAAAATGATGCGGCATCATTGGCTGCCGGAAAAACCCTATGGTCTACCCATTGTGCATCCTGTCACGGTAAAACCGGATTGGGAGATGGCAGTAAAGCCGCACAATTAAAAACACAACCTTCTGATTTTACGAAACCTGCATTTCAGGGTCAAACAGATGGTTCTTTATTTTATAAAGTAGCAGAAGGCCGTGAGGATATGCCAAGCTTCAAGAAAAAACTTCCGGATGCAGAAGATATCTGGAACCTGGTAAATTTTATGAGGAGCCTGAAAAAATAATTTTCATGCGGTTAACAAAAAGCCTCTGTAAAAAGAGGCTTTTTAAATCCAATCCCTATACAGATCAAATCATCCCAACTCAATTCATACACATGAAAGAGCCAGAAGTAAATAGCAAAGAAAAAGATTCCCGGAGAAGTATCCTGTTCGGGATCGGTATTCTGTCGTTGCTTCCCCTGCTGAAGTTTGGAAACATCTTCAGTAAAAAAACAAATGTGATCAGCTGCGCACCGGAGGCGGAAAAGCGTACCGTGAAAATGCTCACAGAAGATGGCAGGTTAGTGGAAGTGGAAGTATCTAAAACGGAAGGCGCATCCAAAGAGAAGATCTCTCAGAAAGACCTGCTGGCCTTTGTTAAAAAGTAATTGGTAAAACCCAAAATCAGTCAAATGAAAAGCAACGATACTTCCCGGAGAGAATTTCTTGCTGCCGCGGGATTGCTGGCAACAGCAGCGGTAACCGGATGTGCCACCAAGGAAAACCCCTTTCAGCCGGATGCAGCCGATGGCCTGAAACCTTCGGGCAAAAAAATAAAACTCCTGTCTGTTGATGGTGAAGTGATAGAGGTGGATGAAGCTTTCCTGAAACCGGTCCCGCACCTCCCCCCTGTTTCCAACGAGCAGGCAAGGATCGGTATTCCCGGTAAAAAGTTTGTGATGGTGATCGATCTTTCACGTTGTAAAAGTGTGAAAGCCTGTCAATCCGCATGTAACCATGCACACCAGTTGCAGGGCGATCAGAACTGGATCAAAGTATATCCTATGCAGGATGCAGAACATACCGCACCTTACTGGGAACCTACTACCTGTATGCATTGTGATGAACCACCTTGCGTAAAAGTTTGTCCGGTGGACGCCACATTCAAACGCCAGGATGGAATTGTATTGATAGACAGCGACAGATGTATCGGTTGCCGTTTCTGTATGGCCGCCTGTCCTTACTCAACAAGGGTATTCAACTGGGAAGACCCGGGATTACCCAAAGAAGTGGCCGATCTGCCTTACTCATGCGAGAGCAGTGTTCCGCAGAAAAAAGGAACCGTGGGTAAATGTGATTTCTGTGCAGATATGACACGCCAGGGCGAATTGCCACACTGTGTATCTGCCTGTCCGAATGGTGTATTCATGTTTGGAGATATGATACAGGACTCCGTAACCAACGGAGCCGAAACCTTCCGTTTCACCGATCTGATCCGTGATAAAGCCGGCTACCGTTTGATGGAAGACCTGGGAACCAAACCCAGTGTTTACTACCTGCCACCGGTGAACAGGAACTTCCCATTCAAGAACGATGAGGCAAAACCAGAAGATAAAAAAAGTTAACCCTAAATCATAAGCCGTGGAAACTTTAGCAAAACAACAAATCACCGAAGACCTGTTACCACAGAAGTTTGGTAAACAGGGTAAGATCTGGGTAGCTTTTTTATCAGTAATCTGCCTGATCGGTTTTATTGCCTATTGCAGGCAATTATCCAAGGGCCTGGTAGTTACCGCCATGCGCGATTATGTGTCGTGGGGTATTTATATTTCCAACTTTGTATTCTTTGTGGCCATCAGCCTGGTAGGTTCATTGATCACCGCGGTTCTGCGGTTAACCAATGTGCATTGGAGCACACCGCTTACAAGAATAGCCGAGATCATTGCGGTTTCGGCCGTAACATTTGCATCGCTGATCATTATTGTGGATATGGGGCGGCCCGACAGGTTTTATAACCTCTTTATTCATGGCCGTTTGCAATCACCTATTGTATGGGACGTGATCGTGATCACTACCTATTTTTTCATCAGCCTATTGTTATTGTATTTCCCTTTACTACCCGATCTGCAGATCCTGCTGAAGTATAAAGAGAGAACCAGTAAATATTTATACAAATTATATTCCTTCCTGGGTTCTTTCTGGAAGAATACCCCCGGACAGATCAGCATCAGCAACAAGGCGGTGAATATTTTATGTATCACCATTATTCCGGTTGCTTTTTCCATTCACACAGTAACATCCTGGTTGTTTGCGACAACGTACCGTCCGGGTTGGGACAGTACCAATTTCGGCGCCTACTTTATTTCCGGGGCTTTTCTTGTGGGAGCCGGTGGTGTGGTAGTGGCCATGTATGTTTTCCGTACACACTATAAACTGGAAAAATATATTACCGACGACCATTTTGATAAAATGGGCAAAGTGCTGGTGATGCTGGCATTATTATATCTCTATTTTAATGTGAATGAATTCCTGGTACCTGCATTCAAAATGAAAAAACCGGAAGAAGAGCATTTATTGGGCTTGTTTACCGGGGAGTTTGCGGCTGTATTCTGGTTTGCCATCACTACGGCTATGATCATCCCGATCCTGATCCTGATCTTTAAAAAAGGACGAAAACCCAAACCTGCATTTATTGCCGGGATACTCGTAGTGATCGGATCCTGGTTTAAACGATATTTAATTGTTACACCAACCCTCCTGCACCCCTTTCTTCCGATACATGATGTGCCGGCCAGCTATCACCATTATTTTCCAACCTGGGAAGAATGGGCAATAGCCATTGGCTCACTCGCCGGTGCCTTGCTGGTCATAACTTTTTTTGCAAGGATCTTTCCAATCATCCCTATTCAAGAAACCATTACCGAAACAGAAGAACATGAAAAAGCATAATTACCTCTTTCCTGCAACGCTACTTTTCTGTTTGATAAGTATCGTATCCGTGGCGCAGACCGCTGCGAAGAATGATCTGCTGTTAAGTTTGGGCTATTTCAATACGAATAACCAGACACAATACCTTTCTGCAAAAGCCAAGACCAAGATCGATGGTAAGTTTCAGATGGTACCCGGCATCAATCTGAGTTTTTATATTACCAATGATTCTTCTAAGGCTAATTTATTGGGCACAGCGGTAACCGATGCCAGGGGCAATGCCTATCTGCTGATACCACCTGCCGCACAGGCAGAATGGAAAAAATCTGTTAAACAAAGCTTTGTTGCGGTATCCACCGCTTCTAAACTGTATGATGAAAGCAAGGCAAACGTACAGGTTGCCAAAGCCAAACTGAAAATTGATACTGCGGCAGACAAAAAAATAAATGTCATTGCCCTGGAATTAAAAGATACAACCTGGGTTCCTGTAAAAGGTGTGGAACTGAAAGTAGCCGTGAAAAGAATGGGCGGAGACCTGAATGTCAGCGAAACACAAACCTATACCACCGACTCAACCGGTACCATCAGCGCCGAATATAAACGTGATAGCCTGGCCGGTGATGCAAAAGGAAACCTTGTGCTGATCGCAAAAGTGGAAGACAATGATACTTACGGAAACCTGTCCGTAGAGCAAACCGTTCCCTGGGGAAACAAAACCGAATATGTATCCGCCTACGATAAAAGAACCCTGTTTGCACGCAGGGGCCATTCGCCTATCTGGCTGGAACTGATGGCTTATTCTATTGTTGTAGCTGTTTGGGGTGTATTGATATACCTGATCGGACAAATAAGAAAGATCAAAGCATTGGGCGCATAGTTCCCTATCGCCCCGTTAAAAGAAGGCGCTGTTTCTACAGTGCCTTTTTCATTTTAAACCGTTAAGTTTAGGTTGTCAATTACCCGATCACTTACTTACTGTTTACGGATGAAAAAAAAGTATCATTTTCTCAGCCTCTTATTATTGTATGCGTTTACCATTCATGCACAGGAAAAACGCCCCAATATCCTGATCATCCTCTCCGATGACCATGCACAACAAACCATCAGTGCTTACGGTAGCAAACTCGCCCAAACACCGAATATTGACCGGATAGCCAGAGAAGGCGCCCTCTTCACCAATAGTTTTGTAACCAATTCGATCTGCGCACCCAGCCGGGCCGTTTTATTAACCGGTAAATACAGTCATCTCAACGGGCTAAAAGATAATTCAGCACAAAGAAGGTTTGATGGCAGCCAGCAACAACTGCAAAAATTATTAGGCGAGGCCCGTTATCAAACAGCCTGGATAGGCAAATGGCATTTGCAATCTCTGCCACAGGGTTTTAGTTTCTGGAAGATCCTGCCGGACCAGGGAAATTATTTCCAGCCGGATTTTATCAATATGCAGAATGATACGGTAAGGTACAAGGGTTATGTTACCAACCTGATCAGCGATTATTCCATTGACTGGCTGAATAAACGCGATGTATCATCGCCATTCTTTTTAGTGGTTGGCGAAAAAGCCACACACAGAAACTGGATGCCCGATGTGCAGGACCTTGGCGCGTATGATGATAAAGATTTTCCGCTACCCGCTAATTTTTATGATGCATATACAGACAGAAGAGCAGCTACCGAACAGGATATGACGATTGACAAGACCATGACCCTGAAAAATGATCTGAAAATAAATCCCGATTTCAATGATAATTTGTTTGGAAGGCTTAGTACAGAGGAGAAACAAGCGTATCAAAAATATTATAACAAGGTAGCGCAGGAATATGAAGCGGTAAAAGGGGATAGTAAAAAACTGGTGAAATGGAAATATGAGCGGTACCTGAAAGATTATTTAGCTACGGCAAGATCACTCGACAGAAATATCGGCCGTATCCTCAGGTATCTGGATTCAACGGGGTTGGCAAAGAACACAATTGTGATCTATACGTCTGATCAGGGTTTTTATATGGGTGAACATGGCTGGTTTGATAAACGCTT
>CBHRAM010000128.1:0-9043 GCA_966076165.1 uncultured Chitinophagaceae bacterium | reverse complement strand
TGGTTATCCGGCAGAAGATGCTTCTATCAAAAGAAGGGAATTGGTTTGGATAAAGAGGATACCGGAATTGTGGAAGAAGGTGATGGAAGGGTAGAGAGATTTTGGAATTTTGGAATTGAAAAACATAAGCCGCAGGTCAGCAGATTACATCTGCGAATCTGCGGCTTTATTGTTTGGTGGTTTTCAGAAAATCTATTGCCCTTTTAATACTGCTATTTTCTTTTTTGCATTTTCATCGGTTGGGTTGAGCTGTAGTACTTTTTCGTAAGCAGTGATGGCTGCGGATTTGTTGCCGATGGTTTCATAGGCTTCCCCTAAACTGTCAAAAACACCTGATATATTGGGATAGATAACAGTATTCAGCCGGAATACATTGATAGCTTCTGCCTGTTTATGCGCAGCCAGCAATACATAGCCATAAGCATTGAACTCCCCGTAATGTTTGCATAAAGGTCTTAATTCCATTGCCAGGCTGTTTAACGACTCATCACTAAGTACTGTCTCTCTGCTCTTTACCTGTTTGATCCAGCGATCAATGGCTTCATAGTTGGGTTGATAGGGTTGCGCTTTGAGAATGGTCAGCAGATCTTTTTCCAGACTCATTTTGGGCGATTCAATGATCCGGCCCATTTCCTTACCGCCATCATACACAATAAAACTGGGTACATGGTGTATGTTCTTATCCTTTTCTTCGTGTTGCGGGCTTTGTTTATAGTTCCGGGTGCTGTTATCTACAAAGATCAGCGAAACATCTGCGGTATCCATACCTGCATGCTCCAGAACTTTGAGCATACGGGGTACTTCTCTTTTACTGTCGCCACACCAGGAACCTAAAAAGATCTCCATTTTCTTTTTGGCCAATAAGGGTTTCAGTTCAGACACTATTGCCGCGTCATCTGTATACGCCTGATACGATTGATCATACCATGTTTTATAATTGGGTTGTTGCAGTACAGCATGAGAACCATGACCGGCAAGGATCATCTGTCCGGATTCATTTTTGATCTCAAGATTGGTAACAGGGGTATTGGCAGGCACAAGGCTGCGGTGACAGGCTGTTGCCATACATACGATGGCAGCAACCATGAATATATTTTTCATGATCGTGAATTAAAGTTTAGATAAATAGAGATAGCCCATGCCATGTTGATTTGAACATGCACAGGAATGATACTACACAGGCAATATGCAGATCAGCTTTTGGGAGGGTGGAATACCGCCTTGAGGCTTTGTTGTGGCAGATAGACGACTGATTCGCCTGCTTTCGCTTTATCGGTTACTGTGAATGAGTTGGCAAAGTGGAAAGAACCAACACCAACATATTTCCAGTCGGCCTTGATAGACAGTTCTTTTTGTTTATCCGGCTGGTCCGGTGCTATGGGGATAGCGTCGGTATCAATGATCCGGTTACAATCACAAAAATGCGGGTCGGGATTGGTTAACTGAATGATGGAACAATCTGCATATGCCAATAGTTTGGCTATATGCGGCGCATACAGGGAGATCGACAATAAAATAGTGATAACCTGTTTCAAGGGCTTTGATTGCCCTTACAAGTTATGTTTTTTTACCAATTCTTTACAAATGCGTTGCAGAGAAACATGGATGGGGGTGTATTGAAAATTGAGGAAGAAGAGTTTTAGTTTCTGGTTATCAAACTGCACTTTGGCGGCGGCGGTGCGGGCAGTTTCTTTGGTCAATAAAGGATCTTTACCTGTAAACAGGGCTTTCACTGCTTCCATCCTCCATACAACGGATGCCAGTAAGGGTGTTACCCTTTTGTGTGGCGGCTTCTTACCAAAATTCTTTGCCATTTGTGTGAACACTTCGCGATAAGAAAGATTTTCGCCACTGAGTATAAACCTTTCAGCTGATACATTGCTGTTCATTAACAGCATCATTGCTTTTACCACATCCATCACATCTACAAAACCGCCGGTGCCTTCGGTATACCAGGGAAATTCATCGTAAGCAGATTTGAATAATCCTGAAGATCCTGCTGTCCAGTCTCCTGCACCCAGTATGATCACGGGGTTTACGATCACGGCATTCAATCCTTCACCAATTCCCCTCCACACTTCTACTTCTGCAAAATATTTACTCTTACCGTATTCGCTGTTACTGGTTTCTTCAGACCAGTTCATGGTTTCATTGATCGGTTTATCTTCCCGTATCCTGCCAAGCGCCGCAACAGAACTCACGAATAATAATTTATCTATCCCTTCATTTAAACAGGCATTCACCACATTGGCCGTACCTTCTACATTTGTGTGGTGAAGCAGCGCTTTCTTTTTGGGATTAAAACTTACCATGGCAGCACAATGGTAAACCTGCTTCACACCCACCATAGCTTCTTCCAGAGAGATCACATCGAGTATATCGCCACGAACCCAGTCAACCCCTTCAGTCCCTTCTATAGAAGGAACCGAAGAACGATACAGCGCCCTTACTTTTTGCCCATTGGCAACCAGTTGCTTCAGCAGGTGTGAGCCTACCAGACCGGTGGCGCCTGTTACTAAGATCATGTGCTCGATTTTCACGAAGATACGGTACAAAAAAAATGACAGGCAGTACCTGTCACACAAAATTGATCAAATGCGGTAAATACCCGATGCTTATTCGCAATTCTTACACTTGCCGCTTACCACTACATCTGTACGGGTGGCATTAAAACCATCCGGCAGGCTTAGCTGGGGTGCGATCACATGGTCTAAACAATAAGTTGTGCCGCAATCATCGCACATAAAATGCACGTGATTATCATGATGGTGCCCTTCGGAACATTCATCCTTACATAATGCATACCGTACAGAATTATCAGCTGTGGGTATGGTATGAATGATGCCTTTTTCTACAAAGGTCTGCAGGGTACGGTAGATCGTTACCCTGTCGAACTCGGTACCGCTCTGGTGTTCTATATCCGCATGCGCCAATGCTCCGTTGGAACGCATAAACAGTTCCAGGATCTTTTTGCGGCTGTCTGTTACACTCAGCTGGTTCTTCTTCAGGGTTTCGTTAATACCGTAACGCATACAATACTATTGTGGGTTGTTATTAAAGATGCCGTTTACAAAATTACCGGTACCGGCTTTTTCAGCCAGTAATGACCGGATATCTTTTTTCAATCGATCCAGTTCTGCCTGTTTCAATCCGTCATATACCTGGCCCCTTACTTTTCCGTCCTTATCTACCAACGCAAAGAATTGGGTGTGTATGAACTGGTCTTCTATCTTCTCCACGCTGTTCTTCGGATCGTCCAGCAGGTAGGCGCTGCGGGCTATCTGGTAGAGGCTGTCCTTACGGCCGGTAAGCAATACCCATTTCTTTGTATCGATCTTCATTGAATCGGCATACACTTTTAACCTTGCCGCCGAATCTGTTCCCGGATTACAGGTATGTGATACGATCATAAAATTGGGTTCGTCTTTGAACGCTTCATAGATCGTTTTCATATTGGTATTCATCTTCGGACAAATGCCTTTACAGGTAGTAAAAAAGTATTCCACCACACAAACTTTGCCCAGCATATCCCTGTCCGTATAAGACAACCCATCCTGGGTAGTAAAATGAAAAGGTTTTACATAACTGATCACCGGTAATTTGGTCTTCCACTTATCCGTTCCCTTAAAAAGGAAAAAATAAAAGCCGATAACCAATACCGCAAAAAACAGGAGATAACCGATCAGTTTCTTATTCATAGATACAATTGAAGGGCAAAGTTACGTTTCCCGGGGTTTAGGATAACGATCGAAAAGAATAGCCACAAATATTTTGCAACATTGTTGCATTGACATACTTTTGCAGACGCATGAATCTAAAAATCAACTGGGACGCACTGGGTATTACAGCCTCGCTGGCCTGTGCCATACATTGTGCGTTACTACCCTTATTCCTCACCAGCCTGCCCTTATTTGGGGTGAATATTATCGAAAACCTCGGCTTTGAATACCTGATGATCGGCATTGCCTTTGTGGTAGGCGCCTACTCCCTCTATCATGGCCATAAAAAACACCACCATAGCTGGCTGCCCCTGTTATTATTTTCTACCGGCATCCTTTGTTTGCTGGCTAAAATGCAATGGCATGAGTGGAGAAACTGGTTTTTAATACCGGCCGTAACCTGCATTGTAACCGCACATTTTATCAATTTCCGTTTATGCAGAGAGCATGATCATGCGCATGCGGATGATTGTAATCATTAGCGTCATTGCGAGGAACGAAGCAATCTGTGGTCTGCTCTTTAACACAATCAAAGGAGCATTTGAGTGATACCCTAACGCAACTTCGCCTTAGCATCTTTGTAATAAGGTTTGCACGCTAAGGCGCAATAAAAACATTTAGCAGAATTGTTATAGGAATCTTGCGAAAATTCTTTGACGCAGATTGCTTCATACCTCGCAATGACGTTACCCGATCGTATAACTCATCCCCCCATCTTTCTCATCTTTCAGCTGTACACCCAGGGCTGCGAGTTCGTTGCGGATCTTATCGCTGGTTACAAAGTCTTTGCGGCGTTTGGCTTCTTTGCGGATATCGATGAGCAATTGAAGAACCCCATCCAGTTTACCGCTGTTATCTGAACGATCGCCTTTGAGGCCAAAAATATCTTCAATAAACAGACGCATTTGTTTTTGCAATAACCCGACCGTTGCTGAGCTCAAGGCATCAGCGGCAATATGTTTGTCTTTGATGGAATTGATCACAGAGCTCAGTTCAAACATATTGGCCAGCACTTTAGGGGTGCTGAGATCATCATCCATAAATTCATCAAACTCATGCACCAGTTTCTGCACTTTGGTGTCGAGTTCCTGATCAGAAGCAGCTTGTGCTTCGGGTACTACCCACTGACTTAACCAATCAAATACTTCCCACAAACGTTTGAATGCTTTTTCTGATGCCTGTAATGCTTCATTGCTGAAATCAAGCGTACCACGATAATGGCTTTGCAGGATGAAGAAGCGGATGGTCATGGGATGATAAGCCTGTTCCAATATCGGATGAGCACCACTGAACAGTTCGCTCAGTTTGATCACGTTATTATAACTCTTACCCATCTTGCGGCCATTGATGGTGATCATGTTATTATGCATCCAGTAACGTGCCGGCATCTTATGATTGCATACTGTACTCTGGGCAATTTCACATTCATGATGCGGAAATTGGAGGTCCATTCCCCCACCGTGTATATCAAATTCTTCACCCAGGTATTTGGTGCTCATGGCAGAGCATTCTATATGCCATCCCGGGAAACCCTCTCCCCATGGGCTTTGCCAGCGCATGATGTGCTCGGGTGGTGCATTCTTCCATAAAGCAAAATCGCTTCGGTTTCTTTTTTCATCCTGGTTATCCAGCTCACGAGTGGTATCCAGTTGATCTTCCAAAACACGTCCGCTCAGGATCCCGTAGGGTTGGTTCTTTTTTGAATAATCGGTATTGTATTTCTCTACATCAAAATAAACCGATCCGTTTGCCTCATATGCATATCCATCTGCGATGATCTTTTTGATCATTTCTATCTGCTCAATAATATGTCCGGTTGCCGTTGGTTCAATGCTGGGTGGCAGGTTATTTAATAATGCCATGGCCCAATGATAGAGATTGGTGTATTTCTGCACCAGTTCCATCGGCTCCAGTTTTTCCAACACGGCTTTTTTACTGATCTTATCTTCTGCCTCACGGCCTTCTTCTTCAAAATGTCCGGCATCAGTCAGGTTGCGTACATACCTTACTTTATAACCGTGATAGGTAAGGTAACGATAGAGAATATCAAACGTAACATAAGGCCTTGCATGGCCCAGGTGGCTTTCGCCGCTAACCGTGGGTCCGCATACATACATGCCTACATACGGTGCATTAATGGGTGTAAAGGTTTCTTTCTGTCGGGTTAACGAATTGTATACTTTAAGTGGCATGCGATATAAAGAGATTACGGATTAGGAATGAGGATTGCCGGTAGCCGGTGTCTGTTTTACCGGAACGAAAGTGCTGATCTAACAGCAACAGCAACAACAGCAATATGTGTGCGGGTAACTCATTGGATGGCGAAGATATTTCATTTTTGTAAAAGAATATCAGATACCAGCATAATATGGTCGCTCAGGCCCTCATCCACCATATCGAACTGTTTTATGGTGAATTGACGGGTGGGCAGTATGTAATCAATGCGAAGTGTGGGTGCCAGGTCAATAAAACTGCGGCCGATGGCAAAGCCTTTTTCCAGAAAAGCATCCTGCCGGTCGCCCCGTATCCTGAAATAGGCATAGGAATTGGGCACATCATTAAAATCGCCGCAGATCACAGAGGGATAAGGGCTTTTATCTATTTCTTCCCGCACGATATTGGCCTGGATCCCTCTGCGGCTGAAAGCCAGTTTCATTTTACGGAAGATACTTTTGGATGCACTGAGATCCTCATCTTCCTGGTCGCGGATCTTTTCTATATCGTTATAATCCTCTTTTTTGAATTTGAATGATTGAAGATGGGTGGTGTACACACGGATGGTATCCCCTCCTTTTACAATATCCGCATAGATCAGGCTTTCGGCTACCGGGTAATTTATTTTACCCGAATCGATAATAGGAAACTTTGAAAAGATGATACAACCCGACTGGTATGCTCCATTGGCCCGTTGGTAGTCCCTGGAAAAAAAATGATACCGGTAAACTTTTGAGAAAAGAAAGATATTATCGGTTGCTGCCCCGCTGTTGAACTCCTGTAAACAGATCACATCCGGGTGTTGGTTCATGATGCTTGCTGCCAGATCGTTGCGGATCATTTTCTTTACTTCCTTGCTTTTACTGAGCCCGTTAAAGCTTTGTATGTTCCAGTCAACCACCCGCAGAATATTATCATGCCTTCTTTTGCTGAAGCCGGCACCGGGGTGCCAGGCAAACATAACCGTTAGTTGTTGCCAGCCGATTGCTAAGGTAAGTAAGGGCAGCAAGGCGATCCAGGGTTTCATAGTGAGCCAGAAGATCGTAAAGAAAATGAGTGCGAGAACCAGGTAAGGAACACCCAGGCCGGCAAAACCGATTACCCACCAGCGTGTAGGATTCAGGTAAGGGGTAAGACATGCAGTTAAGAACAGTAAAGAGATGATCGCATTGATAGCGATCAGTACTGTTTTGGTTGCACGGCGAAAAACGCTTTTTGCCATGCCCGAATTTACTAAAAATCAGTTGCGGAGTGGACTATCTGTGTGGAATGTGGAATAATCGACCCATCAGGTCATAAACAGCTTACAATTCTTCTGAACTGGCCCTTTTCAAAAACGCTTTCTCTTCATCGGTCAGAAACTGGTAGCCCTGCTGATTGATCTTATCCAGAATGGCATCCAAACGCTGCTGCGTTACGTTGGATATTTTCTCGTAAGGTTTTTTATCCGCTTTATAATGAAGCTGGTCTTTGGCTGATTTTTTCTGATGCTTTTTTTCAGGATTGAACAGATCGTCCAGCCAGCTCACCAGGTTATTCATCCATAAACCCCAATCGTTGCCCCTTCTTAACTGTCTGATAAAAAGATAACCGATCAGTCCGGCTACCAGGTGACCAATGCTGTTCCCCGGATTACCGCTGGCCAGTGTAGCAAAATCTATGGCCACAAAAATGAGTGTAAGCACCCACAAGGGTATACCACCGCCAATCATCGGGAACATACGGTAGTCCGGTGCCAGTGTAGTAGTAGCAACAGCCACAGCCATGATAGCCGGACCCGCACCCAGCAAGGGTTGTGTGGTATCTAAATGAGCCTGCAATGCAGGAAATAAATTATTGATGATCACAAAAACCAATCCGCCGGCAAAACCACCGTAGAGATAAATAGGGATGAGTTTGTTATTGCCGGTAAGATCCTGCAGGATATAACCAAAGCACCAAAGCCACAACATACTGCTGATCAGGTGCCAGATGCCATGATGCGTGAACATATACACAAACAATGTCCATGGCCTGGCAGAAAGTGTTTCTACGGATGCAGGTAAGGTAAACCAGTTCAGGATCTGTTTATAAAAAAATTCAAGCGGTATATCCGACAGAAAATAAATGATCTGTACAAAATTGATCAGTACAAATACCAATGCATTAATGGCGAATAAGAATACAAGTGCATTATTATCCTGCCCTAATAAGATCTTGCGGTTGGTTTTGTAGGATGGTGACATAAAAATTTCTGCTGTTTACAATGGTTACTTCTAATAGAACGTTTTTTTGTTCGTTTTGTTCCAGGTAATTACGATCAGTAACCCCACAATGGCTCCGCCAACATGTGCCCAGCGCGCCACGTGGTCGCCGGCAGAATTACGGATGGCTTCAAACAATTCATATCCGAAATACAAAAGCCCGATCCATTTGGCTTTTACCGGTATTAAAAAGTAGATATAGAGATAAGTGTTGGGAAACAGGTACACAAAGGCTGCCAATACCCCAAACACTGCGCCGCTGGCACCGATGGTGGCGGTATCGATATTGTTGCGGTAAAACGCAGTGATCTCATCAAACATACGGCTGGTTAGCTCATTGGTACCGGGATGGGCACGCAGGTATGCAACCAGTTCTTCTGTATTATCAAAACGCAGGTTATGGCGATAGATAAAATTAATGATCGCTTCTCCCTGGGCTGATGATCCTTCATTATGAGCCTGAAATATGGCCGCATAATCTTTCACCATCGGCATGAATTCCCAGCTTAAAAACAATAAGTGTATCAATGCCGCACCTAAACCGCAAACCAGGTAAAACGTAAGAAACCGTTTAGATCCCCAAAGGTTTTCCAATACGGAACCAAACATCCACAAGCCAAACATATTACCGAGAATATGCCCAAAATCGCCATGCAGGAACATATGGGTAATTAGCTGCCAGGGCTTGAACAAAGGGCTTTGCCATGCATGCAGGGCAAACATATTTTCAAATGAAAAAGTAACGGTAGGTCCCGATATGGTATTCTGCGCAAGAAAGAACAGCCCGTTAATGATCAACAGGTTTTTGATAACGGGTGGCAGTATTTCAAAACGGCTGGGTCTGAATTCAGTCATGGTACCCCTCCT
>CBHRAM010000127.1:0-9145 GCA_966076165.1 uncultured Chitinophagaceae bacterium | reverse complement strand
TACGCATGGCGTGGGCCCGATCGCTAACTATATTAATATTCACAGGGGCAACCGCTTCATGACATTAAGCTCTTTCTCTTCAAAAGCAAGGGGCTTGCATAATTATATTGCTAAAAATGGTGGAGAGAATCATCCGAATGCCAAGGTGAATTTTAAACTAGGTGATGTGGTTACCACCAGTATCTCCTGCGCCAATGGTGAAACGGTTTTATTACAACACGATACCAATCTGCCACGACCATATTCATTGGGCTTCCGTGTACAGGGAACAGAAGGTTTGTGGATGGATGTGAATAAGAGCATCTATATCGAAGGGAAATCTGCGAAAGACGATCAGTGGGAAGATGCGAAAACATGGCTTGATAAATATGACCATCCATTATGGGTTCGCTGGAGCAAAGACTCAGAAGGTGCCGGACATGGGGGAATGGATTTCTTTGTGATCCATGCATTCATCGAATCAGCTAAAAGAAAACTGCCAACGCCATTGAATGTATACGATGCAGCCACCTGGAGTGCGATCACACCATTGAGTGAGCATTCGATTGACCTGGGTAATCAGACAGTAGAGTTTCCGGATTTTACAGGCGGACAATGGATGTATCAGAAACCGGTGTTCTCTTTAGGGGATGATTTTTAGTCTTACTTATTATACTTCGTGTATGTTTCAAAAGATCAAAACAGCAGTATTCATTTTTGTTGTTTTCTGCTTTGCCCAATCCGGTAAGGCTCAGGTGCCAATGGGTAACCATTCATTCGGTTTTCAGAAAGATGTTTTTGTATTGGATAGCAAACCCTTTCAGATCATCAGTGGTGAAATGCATCCGGCACGTATCCCAAAAATATATTGGCGCCAAAGAATACAGATGGCAAAGGCAATGGGTTGTAATACCATTGCTGCTTACATCTTCTGGAATTATCATGAAACAAAACCCGGTGTATTTGATTTTGTATCAGAGAACCGAAATGTGGCGGAGTTCATCAAGCTCTGTCAGCAGGAAAAAATGTGGGTGCTACTTCGCCCCGGTCCCTATGTATGTGCCGAATGGGATTTTGGTGGGTTGCCTGCTTATCTGTTAAAGATCCCTGATATCAAGATCCGTTGCAGCGACCCACGCTATCTGCAGGCAGCAGAACGCTATATTAAACAATTATCTGTACAGGTAAAGAACCTGCAATGCAATAAAGGTGGTCCGATACTGATGGTACAGGTAGAGAATGAATATGGCAGTTACGGGAATGATAAAAAATACATGGAGCGGTTACGCACTGTCTGGAAACAAAATGGGATTACGGTTCCGTTCTACACATCAGACGGAGCTACGCCGTATATGCTCGATGCAGGAAATATTGAAGGGGCTGCCATTGGCCTGGATAGCGGGGGGAATGATGGAGATTTTGCACAGGCGCACAAACACAATCCCAATGTACCGGCATTCAGCGGCGAAACCTATCCCGGATGGTTAACACATTGGGGAGAAAAATGGCAGCGGCCCGATACCAATTCACTCAAAAAAGAGATCAGCTATTTACTGGCCAATAAAAGATCTTTCAATTTATACGTGGTACATGGCGGCACCAATTTTGGTTTCACCGCAGGGGCCAATGCTTTTTCGCAAACACAATACCAGCCGGATATTACCAGCTATGATTATGATGCACCGATAGATGAACAGGGCAGGGCCACGGCCAAATATTATATGCTCCGCCGGTTGATCGCTGAAACCAATCATTTGGATCTGCCGGATGTTCCTGCTTCTCCATCATTGATCAGTATTCCTGAAATCAAACTCACAAAACACAGCACGATCTGGCAACATCTTCCTGAACCCATAACAGCTGCACAACCCTTAACCATGGAAGCGATGAACCAGGACCAGGGGCTGGTAGTTTATAAAACAAAACTGATCGGACATAAAAGCGGTAATCTCACGATCACCGAACCGCATGATTTTGGATTGGTCTTTCTGAATGGAAAATATATTGATTCAGTTTGGCGCGATGGCGGTAAATGGACGGTTAAATTACCCGCATCGGATGTAAAGGATCCGGTTTTGGAAATTGTAATGGAAGGCATGGGCCATATCAATTTTGCACAATTCATGATCGATAGAAAAGGGATCACCGACAGGGTTACGTTAAATGGCATGACATTGATGGGCTGGGAAATGTACCCTTTGCCTATGCAACCCTCAGCTGTTCAAAAAATGGTAGCTGAGCAGGTGAAAAAAGAAGATGACCGTTCCGGTACTTTATTCACAGGAAATTTTCAGTTAGAGAAAACCGGAGATACTTTTCTGGATCTGAAAGAATGGCGTAAAGGAATGGTGTATGTAAATGGCCATTCGCTGGGAAGGTACTGGAACAAAGGGCCGCAGCAAAGATTGTTTTGTCCGGCTTCATTTTTACAAAAAGGCAATAATACAATTGTCCTGGTCGATCTGTTTCAAAAAACAGGCCTTACTATTTCCGGTAAAGAAACCATGGAATAAATATTTATCACAGATCAGCCCCATATATGAAACGATTCTTGTTTTGTTTATTCATTTCTCCTTTACTAACACTGGCACAGCCAACGATCAATATTATTCCCAGGCCCGTAAACCTGATCCTGCGGCCCGGAAGTTTTACGATTGATGCCAATACAGCTATCCATTTTAAAGGAACCAATCATGCTTTGTTGCAGAACGCCAATTTTCTGGCGGCATCTGTAAAGAATATCTCAGGGATAAAGCTGGCCGTAAATACCGATGAAGAAAAAACGATCGAATTATCTGTTGGAAAGATTGAGGGTATTGGTGATGAAGGCTATCAACTGAATGTATCCGAATCAACCATTGAGATTAAAGCCAATGCTGCCAAAGGTATTTTTTATGGCATACAATCCTTATTACAAACACTTCCGCAGGTAAGGACCAACGCAAAGTTGAATGTGCCCTGTATGGATATCACCGATTATCCGCGTTTTGGATGGAGGGGATTGCATTTAGATGTGAGCCGGCATTTCTTTCCGGTAAACATGGTGAAAGAATACATTGACCTGATGGCCATGTATAAGATGAATGTGTTCCATTGGCATTTAACGGATGACCAGGGCTGGCGGATTGAGATCAAAAAATATCCGAAGCTTACCCAAACAGGTGCATGGCGTGTAGAAAGACCCGGAAAGAACTGGGGCGACCGCGAAGCAGCCAAACCTGGAGAAGCAGCTGAATACGGAGGGTTCTATACACAGGATGAGATCAGAGAGATCGTTGACTATGCCAAACAAAAAAATATTACGGTCTTGCCGGAAATAGAAATGCCGGGGCATTCGTCTGCGGCATTGGCAGCGTATCCGCAATTCTCCTGTTCGCAGCAACCGCAGTTTGTGGTCACGGGCGGACAATATCCCAAAGGAATTCAATCCAATTATTGTGTTGGCAACGATAGTTCTTTTGCTTTTCTGCAGGATGTATTAAAAGAAGTGATGCAGTTATTTCCTTCACAATACATACATGTAGGGGGCGATGAAGTTGATAAATCTGATTGGAAACAATGTGTAAAATGCCAGGCAAGAAAAAAAACAGAAGGATTGAAGGATGAGAACGAATTACAGAGTTACCTGATCCGCAGAATAGAAAAATTCCTGATTGCCAATAACCGTAAACTGATCGGCTGGGATGAGATCCTGGAAGGCGGATTGGCACCGGAAGCAGCGGTGATGAGCTGGCGGGGCGAAAGCGGTGGCATCGCCGCAGCCAAAATGAAACATGAAGTGGTGATGACACCCGGAAGCCCCTGCTATTTTGATCATTACCAGGCCGGTCCGGAAGGAGAGCCTTTGGCGATAGGGGGATTCAATACTTTGAAGAAAGTATATGCGTATGAGCCTATCCCCGCAGAATTGAATGAAGCGGAAGGTAAATATGTGCTGGGTGCACAAGGCAATGTATGGACAGAATTTATCACCGATAATGAAAGCCTCGAATACATGATCCTGCCCAGGATGCCGGCACTGGCAGAAGTTTTGTGGACACCCAAAGCGAAAAAGGATTTTACCGATTTCAATAAACGCCTGCAATATCATTTCAAAGCTTACGGACAAAAAGGCCTCCATTATTGCAAAGGAAATTTTACTGTAGATATCAAACCTGAATCCAAAAATGGGAGACTGCAGGCAACACTTTCCGGTGAAACCCTGAATGGAGAGATCTATTATACCACCAATGGTATCAACCCTACCGCCATAGACAAAAAATATACGGGCCCGATTGAAATTGATGGATCCGTTACATTAAAAGCGGTAACCGTGATGAATGGCAATGTGATGGGTGTAAAACCATCGGAGCAAAATTTCTCGATGCATAAAGCTATTGCAAGGGACGTGGTATACGAAAAGCCTTTCAGCAAATATTATCCCGCAGAAGGCCCGAATAGTTTAACAGATGGGATCCGTGGTACAAAATCGCATGGAAAGAACTGGCATGGGTTTAATAAAGAGGATATGATTGCAATGATTGATCTCGGCAAAGAAACTACCATTCAAAATATTACACTGGGTTGCCTGCAAAACTATGGCGCATGGATCTTTCTGCCCAGATCGGTTGTATTTGAAACTTCTATGGATGGGAAATCCTTTTCGGAAGCGGCTACCCTGATCAATACGGTTTCTATGAATGAGAAAGGGGCATTGATCAAAGATTTTAGTGTGAACTTCGCTGCACGCCCGGCAAGATATGTGCGGGTGAAAGCGGGTAATGCGGGTCTTTGTCCGGAAGGGCACCCGGGTGCAGGACAACCCACCTGGTTATTTGTGGATGAACTGATCGTAAATTAATCTGTAAATCATTTGTATGAAGAAGATCGTTATCTCTGCTGTAGTACTGTTATTGAGTGGAAATATTATCGCTCAATCAATGGCCGGCATTACGCATAAGCCGGATACATCTTATTCGATCTTCAGCGCCTATCAAAGCACCAAAAAAACAAATCCTGAGATCCGCATTGTTCCGGAAGAGAAAAACCTGTTTATCGGGGAGGAGAAAAATATCATGTACACGAGCATCGGTACACGCAAATTAGTGATGGATGCTTTTTATCCAAAAGCCAATAACAAAACCAAACGCATTGCCATCCTGATCATACATGGTGGTGGCTGGCGTACCGGTAACCGCACACAGCATTATCCATTGGCACAGCAGCTGGCAGCAAAAGGGTATGTATGTTTTACGCCCGAATACCGCTTGTCAACAGAAGCATTGTTCCCCGCAGCTGTGTATGACCTGAAAGAATCGATCCGTTGGGTAAAGAAGAATGCAGGTAAATACAATATTGATACAGCCAGAATTGTGGTCTCCGGTTTTTCTGCAGGCGGCGAACTGGCCGCTTTTCTGGGCGTAACCGGTGGGATGCCATTATTCGAAGGCATCAATACTTCAGCAGCCATCAATACAAAAGTAAACGCAGTGGTAGATATGGATGGGATTTTATCTTTTACCCATCCTGAATCGGGGGAAGGAGACGACAGTAAAAGAACTTCTGCTGCAACTTACTGGTTTGGTTACAGCAAAAAAGAACAACCTGCATTATGGGAAGCGGCTTCTTCACTCAATTATGCCGGTGAACATACACCGCCTACTTTATTTATCAATAGCGGGGTAGACAGGATGCATGCAGGAAGAACAGATTACATCAGGGTCCTCGATCGGTTTCAGATCTATTCTGAAGTACACACATTTGAGGGTGCGCCGCATTCTTTCCCGTTATTTGAACCCTGGTTCGGGCCGATGGTGAAGTATATTGATGGCTTTCTTCAGAAAGTATTTAACAGGTAATGCCTGCCACCGTTGGTGATGAAATGATGATACTGGTAAATGTGTGGAATCATTTCTGAATAAGACATATATAAAAACAGTAAAGCCGCCCCTGACTAAATGGACGGCTTTTTTTATTACCTGCTTATTGTATCAATTGGCGGTTGCCCTAACTATTGTGCAGGTATAGTTACCGGCTAATCTGAGGTTAAGTACAATCTTATAAGTGCCGGGATCTGCGATAGTGAAATCAGTTCCTTGGGTATCCGGAACCAGGTAACCGTTAACCATGGTCTTGCCATAATTAACAGTATTACTGTTATTGGCCCTGATGCGGAAATGGCCGGCAGCGAGTTCGGTAGTAAGGGTCCAGGTCATATTAGCTGCATCGAGAGTCATTTCAGGATCTTTGGCAGGGTTATTTTTTACCGCAGTGCCATTCAAACCCATAGTAGCTATTTTAGTGCAGGTCCAGATATTGGTGTTGGTATTTACTTTGATCTGGTAAGCACCGGTACCGCTGTAGTTATTGAAAATATTTCCTTTGAACCCCAGTTTATCGTTACCGATATTATAGAAAGTGGTCAATGGGTTCCAGGCTATATCTTTTACAATGAGGAACTGGGTATAGCTGGTTGTGAAATTGATAAAACCTTCATACACTCCATCGTTGTGGATATTGACAATTTTTGGGGCACATTCTACTTTCCAGTCATTATAGCTGCCGGGAACATGCATTAAATTAGGCAGCTCATATTCTGTATAAGGTTGATAGGTAGTAACCTGCAGCGCAACCGGCGCAGTATACACACGGTCGGCTTTCCCTGTATTGGCCCTAACCCTTAATTCGATCATTCCGTTGGTGCCGGCAGGGATCATTAACAAAGCAGCTTTATTGAGGTCTTTTACGGTGATGTCCATTCCGGTCCGGTCTGTAGTGCCCAGTTCAACCAGGTCCACAAAATTAGTACCATAGGCAGCGGCTTCTACAGTATAGGTGATATTGCCGGCTGCACCCCAGCGAAGGCTGGTGGCTCTCAGATGATCATTGTCCTGTAACAAAATTACTTTTGAATCACCAACCTGTAAATTGCCCATATTGATAGCGGTAGTTACTACAGCAGGAGCATTTACAGGGTTAACCATTTCTTTCTGACAGCCAAACAAAGCGATGGCAACCATGGCTGTTACAAAGAACCTGCCCGCTCCAGGGAGGTTTCTTTTTGCGGTGGGTGTGTTTAGCGTTTTCATTTTGTTCGGTTTTTCGGGTGGTTAATTTTTGTTCCCTTTTGACAGTACAAAGTGATGAAATCCATGCCCCGTAAGGAATAGAGGCAGATTGATAAACGCCTAGGATGAAAGCATGAAACGCGCAGAAGAAAAACCGAAGCTGGTCTAGAGTTGTAGCCTTGCAGGGCTTAGTAGGAGTAGAAGGCGGCAGTAGTAACCTAACTACTTTTGGTCAGATAGGTACTATAAGATAAAACGGGCTGGCTGCGGGTAGTTAGGGGAAGTTCAATGGCAGCTTGACTTTCGGCCATTCACCGGCCATAAATAAAAACTTCTGTCTTGCGTTCCGGGAGCGGTGAAACCTAAGGGATCTCAGGGCCTGTCGATCACTTCTACCAGCTTTTTGATCATTGGATAAACAGCTTCTACGAGCGCAAGGGCTCTTTCGTCAGGATATCCTATATAGATATCATAGTCCTTTGGCGCTTCATTCGTAGGTGAGTGATAGGTAAGCGTAATATGCTTTTCTTTAGTAAAACGGGTAAGGATATGGTAGTCAAGCGGACCGATATAATTCTTTACAAGCCTATCTAATAAGTCAAGATCAAATTCCAGTGTACGGGAAACCGGCAGGTAGTCTGTTTCAAAAAACAGGATCTCAGACGGGTCCAGTATGTTCACCTGTTTTTCACTGATGAGAATGATGCGATGGGTTTCCTTACTGATGGCCACATAAGGATAACGGACTGGTGCATCCGGGTTAATAAGCAGGTATAGTTGAAAATGGGCCGGCATACAATATATAGAAGGTTATCCCAGGTTCCGGGAGATGCGCCTGGCTGATTCGAGTCCCAGCTTGATCATCTTCTTCTTGATCTTTTCATCAAAACGGAAAGCAGGGATAAAGATACTCAGGCTGGCAACAATTGTATCCTGTTTGTAAACAGGGGCGGCCAGTCCAATGATCTGGATACTGTCCTGTATCAACGCATAACCCAGTTCCCTGATCTGTTGAACCTGTTCATAAAATTTCTTCTTGGTATTGGCATCATGCCAGATACTGGTGGGAGGTAAGCCAAAACGGAAAATGAATTTTTCGAGTTCTTCATCAGACAACATAGCGATCAGTAACCGGCCGCTGGATGAATCGTATGCTTTCTTCTCGTCCGGCGTATGCGCCTGTACCAATTGATCACTCTGTTTGCGATGGATCACCACACGGTTCTCACCGTTCAATACAGACAATAAAGTATTCTCATTCAATTGGGCAGTAAGCTTTTCCATTTCTGCATTAGAGGCCGCAACCAGGTCTCTCCAGTAACCGGTATTGCCGGCTAATGTATAAAACTGTTTACCTAAGAGATACCCTTTTTGTGAACCCAGTTTTTCCAGGTAACCGCGACTGGTTAGTGTCTTTACAATATTGGCACAGGTGCCCGGCTTCAGGTTCAGGCCTGTGGCAATTTCACTTAATAATTTGGGGCGGTCCGGGTCGCGGGCCACAAATTCAATAATGTCGAAGGAGCGGTGAATGACTTGTATCATCGTCAGTGATTTCGCTGAAAAATTAAAACAAATCTATAGGATTATTCATGAAAAATCTTAGTTTCAATCCATATAAACAAACGTTGTTCCATAATATGGAATAGCCATTTTCGACCCACGATTGCGCAGCTTATGAAACCATCGAACCCTTCGCAGGTAAATTACCTCTATCCCTTTATCCTTGTTACCAGCCTGTTCTTTATGTGGGGCTTTGTTCATAACCTCGATCCTATATTGATCCCTCACCTGAAAAAATCATTCAGCCTGAGTACACTGCAATCATCCCTGGTAGACTCCGCCGTATTCATTGCATATTTTGTGATGGCTTTACCCGCAGGTTTTATCATGAAGAAATATGGGTATAAAGCAGGGATCATTACCGGGTTGATGTTATTCGCGATCGGATCCTTCCTGTTCATTCCTGCAGCCAATACACAACAATATCTTTTCTTCCTGATGGCATTGTTCATCATTGCCTGTGGATTAACCATACTCGAAACAGCCGCCAATCCCTATGCCTCTTTATTAGGCGATCCGGCCACGGCAACACAACGGTTGAATTTTGCACAATCCTT
>CBHRAM010000126.1:0-9165 GCA_966076165.1 uncultured Chitinophagaceae bacterium | reverse complement strand
TGGATTATTTCAGGAAGGTAAAACGTACACCGGCCATTAAGACCAGCGATAACCAGGATATTTTTGAATTGCTGAACGTGTATGAAGAAGGCCCTGACAGTAAGATCATGCAGGGACAAAGTCATGAGCGTGTTCGCAAGATGCTGGACCTGTTGCCGGAAGAACAGCGCGAGATCATTGTGTTGCGCCATTTTGCCAACCTGAGTTTTAAAGAAATTGCCCTCATCACCAATTGCAGTATCAATACCGCTTTGGGCCGGATGCGTTATGGTCTGATCAATTTGCGGAAGATGATGGTGGAGAAGCAGATCGCTTTGTAAGAGATTACGCCTATAGAAAACCCCGCTTAAAATTTGCGCCTTTGCACTTTTGCGAGAAATTTCACGCAGAAGCGCAAAGGCGCAGTTTTTTTATTTATTTGATGAGAATGCTTCTTTACCGCATTGCAGCCATTGCAGATACTCTTTTATATCCGGTGTATAGCCAACGGGATTGTTCATCAGCTTTTCGCTGTTATCCAATATTACATATAGTGGTTGTGTAGTCTGGCCAAAGTTTTCTGTTTGAAAAGTGGCCCACTTATCGCCGATGGTAATAATGTCTTTAGTGCTCTGATCTTTTAAAGTATAAGTAAAACGCTGATCAGCGGGTAATTTTTCTTTATCATCCACATACAGGGAAACCAGGATAAAATTTTCCTTGATATAATTATATACCGAAGGATCTGTCCATACATTCTCTTCCATCTTACGACAGTTAACACAGGCCCATCCGGTAAAGTCTATTAATAAAGGTTTATGCTGGTCTTTGGAAAGTTGCAAAGCTTTTGCATAATCGTTGATCACATTTGCTTCCAACCCTTTGCCATGTACATTATCCTTTCCATAAATACTGTAACTGAAAGGTGGTGGGAAACCGCTAAGTAGTTGCAGGTTGGCATATTTGGTTTGCGTAACACCGGGTATGAGGTAGAGCGTGAACAGTAATGCGATCACACCCAATACTTTTCTTCCGGTACCGATCTTCATGCCTTTATAATCATGCGGCAGGCGGATGATGCCAAACAGGTAGAGGGTTAGCCCGGCACCGATCAGGATCCAGATGGCGATGAACACTTCACGTTTTACCAAACCCCAGTGCATCACAAGATCGGCGTTGGATAAGAATTTTAAGGCTAAAGCAAGTTCTAAAAATGCCAGTACTTTTTTTACAGTATCCAGCCATCCGCCGGATTTTGGTAAGGAATGTAACCAGTTAGGGAATATGGCAAACAAAGCAAACGGAAGGGCCAATGCCAAACCAAAGCCCGCTAATCCGGAGGTTAACTGCCAGGCACCGCCACTGATCGATCCTACCAATAAGGAACCGAGAATTGGGCCCGTACAGGAGAAAGACACAATCGCCAATGTAACGGCCATAAAGAAAATGCCTACCACACTACCCAGTCCACTCTTTGAATCTGCTTTGCTGGCAATATTACTTGGCAGTGTGATCTCAAAATAACCAAAGAAGGAAATCGCGAAGAAGATAAAGATGATAAAGAACACCAGGTTCAGCCATGAATTGGTGGAGATATTATTAAAGATCTCAGGCTGTACATTTCCAAGGATATGAAAGGGCACACTGGCCAGTAAATAAATTAAAAAGATAAAGAACCCATACAATGCACCGTTCTTGATCGCCTGTTTCCGGTTGCTTGCTTTTTTGGTAAAGAAAGAAACGGTAACCGGTATCATCGGAAACACGCATGGAGTAAGTAATGCGATCAACCCGCCTAAGAATCCCAAAAAGAAAATAGATACCCAATCACTGCTTGCAATATCATTCTTCTTACCACAATCTTTTGCGGGATGGGCGAGATCTACACTGGTTAATTTTATTTTTTTACTGTCTTCCGATACTGCCGAACCCCCTTCAAGGGTAACTTCAAATATCTGGTCCTGCGGTGCGAATTCCCCTGCTTTTCCGAGATTAGCGGTCACATTGCCTTTTAAGGTGCCGGGAATAAATCCATCAATTTTTACCTGCTGTTTGATCTCGATCTCACCCGTAAAAACGTTTACTTTCTTTTTATCAAACAAGTCATCCGTAATGATGGTTGCTGCTTTATTATAGGCAACGGTTGCCTGAGGTATCGCTTTTTCGTAGTTGGGAGTAAACTTGGGCGATTCCAACCCTTCTACTGCTGTATTGGTTCCATATAAATGCCAGCCGGCGGGAATGGTTGTTTTGGCCGTGAGCTCATACAAACCATTACTGATCTTCTTAGACTGTACCTGCCATTTTAATAAACTATCTGTTTGCGCAGAAACCAACAGGCATGAGAGTACCGTTAAAAAAGAGAAGAGTATTTTTTTCATGTAAACCCGGAATTATTGAAGTTTCAGATCGAAAGATTTTTTTACCGGGGGCAGGCACTGGCTGTCATCACAAACCATGTATTCAACCGTACCGCTTACACTGGTTTTGGCATTGCCTTTTACTTTTACGGTCTGGACAAAAACTACTTTATCTGAGTAATAAAGAACATTGGTGTTGAAATTCTTGTCAAACACTTTCTCGAGCTTACCCTGCTCTTTCACCGTACCTGTCTTGGTAACCAGGGGATTGGCTTTAAAACTGATCGTGGTTGGAATAGGGCCACCCTTTCCTGTATTTTGCGAATAGATATGCCATGGGCTCTCCACCGTAGCGGTAAGGGTTACTTCATACGTATCAGCCGTTTTCTTTTTGGCTGCATAATCCCAACTCACAGGATTCTTCATCTGGCTGTAAGAAACGATGGATATACCTACTGCTAACAAACCAAGGACAATTTTTTTCATACAAACATTTCCATTTAAGAGATAGACGTAAAGCATTCTGCTGCCTTACAAAATAGCATTAACTCAACCCTAACAACTCAAATACTTTCTTCCCATCGAGGTTGCTCATGGCTTCTGAAGAAGCACGCTCAGGGTGTGGCATCATGCCAAATACATTATTCGTTTTATTACGGATCCCGGCAATATTGCGGATGGCACCGTTTGGATTTGCGGTTTCACTAAGACTTCCATCCTCGTTGCAATAACGGAAGATCACCTGTCCGTTGGCTTCCAGTTCATTTAAAGTTGCTTCATCTGCATGATACCTGCCTTCACCGTGCGCAACAGGCACTTTCAATGCTTTGCCGTTCTCATTCTTTATGTAAACATTCTTACACACAAATTGTTGATTGGCATTCTGTAATAAAACACCCGGCAACAAACCGCTTTCACATAAGATCTGGAAACCGTTACATACACCCAGCACTTTACCGCCTTTATTGGCAAACTCGATCACGCTTTGCATCATCGGGCTAAAACGGGCAATGGCTCCGCAACGGAGATAATCGCCGTAAGAAAATCCACCTGGCAGTACAATACAATCGTCGGTGGTAAACATACTCAGGTCCTTGTCTTTGTGCCAGAGCATGATCACTTCTTTACCAAGGTCCTGCTGAAGGGCATCCTGCATATCTCTATCGCAGTTGGACCCAGGGAAAACAACAACGCCAAACTTCATATAATTATTTTTTGTATTGGATAACCAGGCAATCGATAAGGCACCAAAGATAATATCTGACCCGTTAACGCATGGCTAATTTCTCAGAAACACCCAGTTATTATAGGCGATCACCATAATTGCAAGCCAAAAAAGGATATTGGGCAGTATCAATTTCCGGGGATAAGAAAACACATTTCCGGCAAAAGCCCCCAGGGGCACCAGGGCCATGAGGGCCGATTCTAACCCGGCATGCAGGAAAATAAAGGGTATGGGCAACAGGATGAATAGCATTACCGCCATCACACCCCAGTTCTTTCTGATCTGGATAACCATCCGTTTATTGGACAGCTGCCAGTAATAAAGTCCGGTAAGCAGTACCAGGGCCAGGATCGATAAACCGGCGATCAGTGGTGGGCTCCATTGTGCCGCGGGCAGGTTTAGTTGCAGGGAGGGCAGAAAAGACGAAAAAGTTTTTGTCTGATCGTTGATAAACAGCCATGAGAATAAAAAATAATAAGGCACCAATACCCCCATCAGCAACACCAGCCATTCTGCAAGGCTGAATGGTCTTACCACTGCCAGGGCAAACAATACCACCAATATTAAGATGGCCGTAGGATGGTAACAAACCACCGATAAGCCAACGATCAGGCCGGTATTGAATAATAATGTTTTGGGGGATGGATGATTGTAGAGACGGCTGAGCTTGATAAAAATCCAGATCAACAAAAAATTAGCCATCAGGGCCGAAGAGATACTGCCCCATTGCGCAATGATGCCCGTTAGCAGTACATAGGCCATGGCCGTGGTATAATTGTTCTGCTGAAACATCCGCAGGTCATTCAACACCATATTCAACCGAATGGCCTGGATCAATACCGTCATGTGGTAAAAAAGAAATAAAACCGTTTGCGGCTGGCCCGATATATAATTACGCAGCAGAACAGATAATACCCCGTCGTTACTATTGTATATCACCAGGGGTGCATTCACAAAAAAATGCAGGTGCACAACAATGCTCAGAATAACCAGGAAAAAAATATTGATGATCGATTTATCTCTGAAAAGGAAAACCACGCGTTAGAAATTAAAATTCGAGTTTGGCAAAACAGGTGAACCCACGGTATTGACAAGGTACGATAGCCTGACGGGAGCCGATCTGTTTGGCATGTCTTGGCATAAAATCATATCCTTTATCAAGGTTTTTAAACGTTGGCGTTCTGTCTACCTGCCCCGAAGGTGAAAGGGTCTGATCAGAAAGGATCATGGTCCTTTTTTCCTGCACATTAAAAATAAAATGCAGCTGGTCGCCTGTATTAAACATACCAAAGCCGATATAGTTATCCGTATTATCGTCGTATTGCGCTTTACGGATCACATTGCTCCACTCCATTTTACCGGCGGGGTCGAAGGAAATGATCGCTACATTATCTGCAAAATAACGGGTGAGGGTATTGGGGTTGTTATAAATATTAGACCGCCACCAGGGGTAATAACCCACCGGGCTGTTCCAGGTATAATAATCCACCGGTGACCAGTACGGAGAACCATACAGATAATCCCAGCGGTTCAGTGTATTACCTCTTGAACTGGTGTAGGCAGATTCTGCGGTGATCAGGAAACCGCCATCACGGCGCATGACCAGGTTCTTTAAAAAATAATCGTTGAAAGCTGATTTACTGCCCCCTTCTCCCTTGGCATCTTCCCTGAACTCATCGGAGAAAATAGTGGTGGCATTCAGCATTTCTTTGTTTTGTAATTTATCCCAGAGCACATAGTATAAGCCTTCTATATTTCCACGTCTTTGTTTGCTGATAAAGGAAGTGATCACAAAATGTTTATTGATATTATCCGCTTTGATCCGGATATCATCTAAAAAAATATTACCCACTTTAAGATCCGTCATCCCGAAATTATCCGCCAGGGAAGGTTTGATCAACAGGCTGACTTTATTGATATTATCATTCGATGCCGTACCGGATGCCCGCACACAACACAGATCGCCGTCGTTGTCCAATGTAAATTCCGAAAGGAAATCATTCCGCTGCGGCATGCTTACTGCTATCCGTGATTTTTTTACCAGGGTAAGGTCTTTGTTGAAAAGGCAGGTGGTGAGGATATGCGCTTTATCGTTTCGGGTATTGATCTTGAATACCATCAGCTTCTGCTTATCATCGCTGCTGATGAAGGAATAGATCTTGTTAGAAGCAGAAAAACGGATCTCTTCCGTGGAATCGAGCAGTACCGGTTCGCCCACTTTTTTTCCCGACTCATCCAGCTTCACGGCCATACAAAAGATGGCACTTCTTTTCTGGAATTGATAGATCATATAGGCATAATCGGAATAGACGAGAAAATCGGTGCTTAATAAACGGTTACTGATAAAATCCAGACGGGTCTTTTCTACCAGCCGCATATCGGCATCGTAGGTAGAAATATAATTCCAGTCGCGGTAACTCTTATACACCAGTACTTTTCCGTTGATCTTACCCAAAACCTCAAAATTGAGGGTGCGGGGATCGTCCTTGTCGGGCTCAGAATAGGTGATTTTCTGGGCAGAAACGTTCAAAAAGGCAAGCAGGAAGCAGGCGATCAGTACCGGTATTGTTTTTTTCATTTCCTGGTCAACATTTATAGTTCAAATGTAAGGTAACTGGGGCTTAAGAATCCCTAAATTAACAGTAAAAGCACAACAAAAGCCCCCTGCAGCAATATTTGTAAGGGGAGATTGATTTTACTTATACATTTGTTAGATAATTTCTGCCTTAAACGTAATAATCTCTTTGTGAGCAAGAATTTCAACAAGGTTACCTCAGCCGGACTGATCATCGCTTTGGGAATCATTTACGGAGACATTGGTACTTCTCCCCTCTACGTTTTGAATGAGATCATAACAGGGCGGGCGATCACTGAAGAATTGATACTCGGATCCTTATCCTGTGTGATCTGGACACTTACCCTTCAAACCACCGTTAAATATGTGATCTTAACCCTTAAGGCAGATAACAAGGGCGAAGGCGGTATATTCAGCCTGTATGCATTGGTGCGCAGGCGAAAGAAATGGCTGGTGGTACCGGCTATGTTGGGCGGGGCCGCATTACTCGCGGATGGCATCATCACACCACCGATCTCTATTACTTCTGCTATTGAAGGTTTGCGACAGATCCCCAGTTTCAAGGGTATTGAGCAAAGCACCATCGTTGCCATCGTGATCGGCATTATTACCCTGTTGTTTTTTATGCAGCAGTTCGGTACCGCTTCTATCGGAAAACTTTTCGGGCCCATTATGGGTATCTGGTTTGCGATGCTCGCCGTGTTGGGATGCTCGCACCTGATGGATGATATCAGTATTTTCAAAGCCCTCAGTCCACATTATGCCATTGAATTATTGACCAAGTACCCGAAAGGCTTCTGGTTATTGGGTTCCGTCTTTCTGTGTACCACCGGGGCCGAAGCCTTGTATAGCGACCTCGGGCATTGCGGCCGCGGCAATATCCGGATCTCCTGGATCTTTGTTAAGACCTGCCTGATCCTGAATTATCTCGGACAAGGTGCCTGGCTGCTGGCCAATCACCAGAACCAGGTGATCCCGCATGAAGTGATGGAAGCCGGGTTCAACCCTTTTATCGGCACTATGCCGCAATGGTTTAAACTGGCCGGTATCATCATTGCCACCACCGCAGCGATTATTGCGAGCCAGGCATTGATCTCGGGCTCCTTTACGTTGATCAGTGAAGCACTGCGTTTGAACTTATGGCCCAAGATGAAGATCAATTATCCTACTGAAGAAAAGGGGCAATTATATATTCCGGGTATCAGTTTATTATTGTTCATCGGTTGTGTGGGCATTGTACTTTTCTTCCAGAAATCGGCCAATATGGGTGCGGCGTATGGATTGGCCATCACGATGTGTATGATCAGTACCTCCATCCTGTTTGCGAATTTCCTGGTAAGCCGGCGAACTTTTTCATTCTGGATCTATCTATACCTGATCGTTTACCTTACCATTGAGGTCTCCTTCCTCGTAGCCAATCTGGAAAAATTCCTGCATGGCGGTTATGTAACCCTGATCGTGGGTGGCGGATTGTTTGCGGTGATGTATGTATGGTTCCGCAGCCGTAAGATCAAGAACCGGTACGTGGAGTTTGTGCGTATGGAACATTATATACCCATGATCCAGGAACTGAGCAATGATAAGACCATTGCCAAATATGCTACTCACCTGGTTTATATGACCAGCGCCAATAACCCAAAAGAGATCGAACATAAGATCATCTATTCTATCCTGAACAAGAAACCAAAACGTGCAGATATCTATTGGTTTGTCCATGTGGATGTATTGGATGATCCATATACCTGCGAATATTCGGTGGAGCATATCATACCCAATGATATCATCCGCGTAGAGTTCAGATTAGGGTTCCGTGTGGAGCAGCGCATTAACCTGATGTTCAGAAGAGTGGTGGAAGAACTGGTGAACAATAAGGAAGTAAATATTACCAGCCGTTACGAAAGCCTGGAAAGAAATAATGTGGTGGGTGATTTCCAATTTATTGTATTGGAAAAATACCTGAGCCAGGATAATGAACTGCCGTTCTTTGAGCGGATTGTAATGAAACTTTATTTCTGGCTCAAAGAGATCAGCCTTGGCGAAGAGCGGGGTTTTGGACTCGATCCGAGCAATGTAACCATTGAGAAATTCCCGCTGATTGTTGCACCGGTATCCAAACTTAATCTGCACCGGGTATATCACGATGGGACTGAAGATATTGAAATGACCATTGACTAATTTTTTTCAACACCTCCGAAAGGGGGTGTTTTTATTTCTACACTTATTCATGTAAAAAGCAGAACTTAGGAAATCAAAACCTGAGGCTTGTCTGCTGTGATCATTTATATCGTGATTGGCTACCTTGTTGTAGCAACTGCCGTTTACCTGGTACAGGAAAAATTCATTTTCAAACCGGAGAAATTACCCCAGGATTTCGCCTATAAATACGATGCCCCCTTTGAAGAGCTTTTTTTCAATATAGCACCCGGTGTAAGTATTAACGGGTTACATTTTTATTGTAAGGAGCCTAAGGGGTTGATCTTATATTTTCATGGCAATTCAAGAAGCATTAAAGGGTGGGCAAAATATGCACGTGATTTTTACCGCTACGGGTATGATGTGGTGCTGGTAGATTATCGTGGTTTTGGTAAGAGCACCGGCAAACGAAGTGAGAAAGATATGCTGGCCGATATGCAATTCGTTTATGAAAGACTGAAGGAGAAATATGAAGAACATCATATCCTTGTTTACGGAAGAAGCCTCGGAAGTGGTTTTGCCACCAAGATCGCTGCGGACAATACACCCCGCTACCTGATACTGGATGCACCCTATTTCAGTTTCATTAAACTGATGGAAAGGTTTACACCTTTTCTCCCGCATCGTTTGTTCTTACGGTATCATCTCCGTACCGATCACTGGATCAGGAAAGTAAATTGCCATACATATATCATACATGGTACCCGCGACAGGTTGATACCTATCCGGCATAGTGAGAAACTGCAGCAGATCAGTCCGCATAAAATTACTTTGATCCGGATCCATGGGGGCGGGCATAATAACCTCCCTTCTTTTAATGAGTATCATAACTT
>CBHRAM010000125.1:0-9177 GCA_966076165.1 uncultured Chitinophagaceae bacterium | reverse complement strand
TCATCAATATTGGTATTCGCTTTGGCGGAAATAAAAATGCAGTCAGGAAAAGAAGCATAGCGTTCTTTAACCGCATCCAGGTTTCCTTCTGCCTTATTACCTACCAGCAGGTATTGGATCTTTTCTTTGGTAAAATTATCAACCACTACCTGCAGGATCTTTTCATCGATCTCATTCACATCAAACAAATAGATCACCACATTGGCGGCACGCATTTTTTCAAAACTTCTTTCTACGCCGATGCTTTCGATCAGGTCCTGCGTATGCTCACGTATACCCGCAGTATCGATCAAACGGAACAATACCCCTTTGATATTCAGGATCTCTTCCACCGTATCCCTGGTAGTACCGGCGATATCACTTACGATGGCACGGTTCTCATTCAATAAAGTATTCAGCAAAGTAGATTTACCCGCATTAGGTTTTCCGATAATGGCCACCTGTACCCCATTACGGATCACATTACCCAGCTGAAAAGAATTCATGAGTTGTGTCGTAGATGCACTTAGCTCACCAATCAATTTATTCAAAGCAGAACGATCGGCAAATTCCACATCTTCCTGCGAAAAATCCAGTTCCAGTTCTATCATCGCAGAGAACTTGATCAGCTGCTCACGCAATACAGACAGATCGGATGAGAAACCTCCCCGCATACTGTGCAATGCTGTTTTACGGCTGGCTTCTGTATTACTGGCAATCAGGTCGGCAACAGCTTCTGCCTGTGCCAGATCCAGTTTACCATTCAGAAAAGCCCTTTGTGTAAATTCTCCCGGCTTGGCTATCCGCGCGCCATTCATTGTGATGGCCTGTAAAATATTTTCCTGGATAAAAGGTGAACCATGACAGCTGATCTCTATCACATCCTCTCCCGTATAAGAGCGCGGGCCTTTAAATAAAGAAAGCACCACTTCATCCAACACCACCTCATTCTGCTGCAGGAGGCCCACATGTAAAGTATGCGAAGCCTGTTTCAGCAGGTCTTTGGAAGGAAACATCGCATTCACAATCTCAAATGTATCCCTGCCGCTCACCCGTATCACGCCAATGGCCCCAATACCCGGCGGGGTAGCCAGTGCCACGATCGTATCATCCCATCCTTTGAATTGTGCCGACATATCTTGTGTTTCGGGGCAAAAATAGGTCAATCGCGTGAGTTAGCCGACCATAGACTATAGTCCATGGTCTATGGTCGGCCCTCTGTATGTTTTAGCAATTACTCAGCCACCCTGAACGTGATCTTCTGTTTCTGCCTGTACACCACTGCCCTGCCATTTTGCTGTGCCGGTGTCCAGTTAGGCCCTTTTTGAATTACACGGATGGCTTCTGCTTTGGTACCGTAGCCGGGATCATTTTCGGCCCGCACATCGCTGATCACACCATTCCTGTCTACAATAAAGGAAACGATCACCCCGTAATCGGCTGGTGGTGCCCCATTTTCTGAGGGAATGTCTTTGTTCAGGTTACGTTCCAGGTATTTGATCCACTCACTCATACCGCCCTTAAATTGCGCTTCGATCTGAACGCTGGTAAAAGGTTTATCAATATCTTCTTCTTTTTTAGGAGCAGTTATAACACCCGGATCTTTTTCAACAGGTGGCGCTACTACGCCATCATCTTTAGATCCTTCTGCATTTACGGTTCCGATCTTTGTGTCTTCCAGTTTCTCCATGTCCTTCAGTTCTTCTTCCGGTTTCACTTCATCATCAAGCGTAATTTTTGGCGGCGTGAATTGCGACATTTCAATTTTCTTCAGTTCGGGTTTGGGTAATGGCTTTGGCGGTTCTTCTTTCTTTTCTTCCTTCTTAAAATTTTCCAGCTCAATGTTGGCGATCACAATATCATTCTTACTTGCTTTTTTATTTCCGGCCAGAATACTTCCACCGACAAATAAAAGGCAGATAAAAAAAGTACCAGACATAGCATACGTGATCCGTTTCTCATAAGACTTACGTAACTCATACGCACCATAGGTTTTGTTTTTCCCCTCGAACAAAATGTCGAGCAGGTCTGCGGAGAGAATGTTTTGCTTTTCCATAATGTGGGTTTTATGCTATGATTCTGTGTGAAGCATAAATCCACAAAGGGGATTGTTAATTCATGAAGTGTGAGTAGTCAGTAGTGAGTGTTTTTTTTTGCTGTCATTTCGAACCTGAAGAATGAAGGTGAGAAATCTGTTCATCGGTTAGAAGATTTCTCCTCGTTCCTCGTCGGAACGACGGAACGTACTAACACTCACTACTGACTACTCACGAAACACCCCCGCACAAAAAAAATCCCTGCAAAAATTTGCAGGGATTTTTTATCTCGTAGTGATCAGAAAAATTACTCTTCTGACACCTGGAATGTGATACTTTGCCTGTGACGATAGATTACGTTCCTACCGTTCTGTACCGCAGGTTTCCATTTAGGACCTTTGGTAATTACACGGATCGCTTCTGCTTTGGTTCCGTAGCCCGGATCGTTCTCAGCAACTACATCGCTGATATCACCCGTTTTACTTACAATGAAAGAAACAACCACGGTGTATTTTCCCGGAGGGGCACCGTTTTCTACAGGAAGATCGCGGTTCAGGTTACGCTCAAGGTATTTGGTCCACGCAGGTAAACCTCCGGGGAACTCAGCAGCAATCTGTACCACTGTAAATACTTTATCGTAATCTTCTTCCACTTTTGGCGCTTCTACCACACCGGTAGATTTCTCAACCGGGGGAGCAACGATACCTTCATCTTTGGCACCTTCCTGGTTGATGGTACCGATCTTGGTATCTTCCATTTTCTCCACTTCCTTGATCTCTTCTTCAGGTTTTACCTCTTCATCCTTCACAATTTTGGGAGGGGTGAATTTGGCCATTTCCACTTTAGGTGGTTCCTGTTTGGGAGGAGGTGGTGGTGGCGGTGGTTCAGGTTTTTTCTCTTCGTTCACCTTAGCCAATTCCATGTCGGCAACCACGATCTGTGCCTCTTTCTTTTTGGTAGAGTTGGCAATGATGGAACCCACTAACATCAGCAAGCAAATGAGTACCATTCCGATCAGCGAAAACTTAATACGCTTGTTATAAGTCTTCCTCAGATCGTAGGCACCATACTCCTTGTTCCTTCCGTCAAAAAGGATATCGAGGATGTCGGCGGATTGAATTTTGTTTATATCCATTGTAAAATACTTTTGTAATTATTCCGGTTAAGGAAAATGTCACACCTTGTTTAGTTACCCTGTGCTGCTGCCATTTCATCTGATTTCTTCACCAACTGTGTTTCAATATCGGTGATGTCTACCAGTGCATAACGCGTACAAACATTGATGGTCATCTCATCAAGAATATCTACCAGGTTACGGTAGGTGCAGAACTCAGAAGGTTTTAAGATCACTACAAAATCCTTCAGTTCTTTTACACTGTTCTTCTTGTTGATGAGTACTTCACGGATATCATGGAAAGTAGACGACTTAAAATTAGACGCCGAATTATCCAGTTCACCTTCATAATAGAAAACGTGATTGTCTTTTCCTAATAAGATGGTGATAACACCCGACTGTTTGGCCTTGTTCTGGTCTTCCGGCTTATCAGCGTCTTTTGGCAAGATCAGCTTCATAGCGGTAGCCTGGCTCATTGTGGTGGTAAAAATGAAGAAAGTGATCAACAGGAAGCCCAGATCCACCATGGGAGTCAGGTCGACACGTGTTGACAGCTTCTTACTTTTCTTGACCCCGGGGCCTTTCTTATGGCCTCCGCCACCTGAGGTATCCATTTCTGCCATGTCGGTAGAATTTAGTTTTAATTAGAAATTTGTTTGCTCAGCTCCTACTCTTCTCTCTTCTCTCCGGCCTGTGCTTTTTTCCAAAGGTCTGTACCTACCGGTACCCCTTCTGGAGCAGTTACCATCTGGAATTTCAGGATATCATTCTTTTTAAAGGCTGTTACCACTGCTTTAAAAGCGGGGAATTTCGCCAGATTGTCTCCTTTTACAAGGAAGAATGGCCTGGTTTTTCCCTGGTAAGCACTCAATACCTGGCTCATCCACTCAGTCAACTCATTATGAGCTGTATCCTGAACGGGGATCCCCGGTAACAAGTTGCCTTTTCGCTGATCTTCCGGAAGGGCCAGAAAAGATTTCATCCCTGCGAAAGATGCACCGAAAAACAGTGACTTTTTGAAAGCCTTTACATCTATTCCCAGGTTCTTGGTATTATTCAGTGCGTTACCAATGATCTCTTTCATGGATTCATCATCCATTTCCAGGAACACTTTACCGTCCTTGTCAATGATTACCTGTACATAATCCTTATTCGGGGCCACTTTGGCGGCTACCGATTTTGGAATCGTAACAGCGATCGCCTCTGATGGCTTGAACTTCGTTGTTAAGATAAAGAAAGACAACAACAGAAAGGCCACGTCGCACATCGCCGTCATATCGATGCTGGTACTCTTTCGAGGTAATTTGGCTCTACCCATTGTTAATTATTTAAATGTTTCACTAATTAGATTCAAAATTTTGGTTTTTCCACAAACGATCCGGAGATTATTTGTAGTTAGCCGCAAAGCTTTGTGTCAGTGTGAAACCAGATTCGTCAATACCGTAAGTGATACCATCGATACGGGTAGTGAACACGTTATAACAGATGATCGCGATCGCAGAAGTACCGATACCAAGGGCTGTGTTAAACAGGGCCTCAGAGATACCTTTTGACAATTCACGGGCAGCGTCCCCACCACCTTCATCTCCTAACGCAGAGAATGATTTGATCATACCCATTACCGTACCCAACAGACCCAACAGGGTTGCTACTGATGCGATAGTTGATAAGAACACGAGGTTTTTCTCCAGCATAGGAAGTTCCAAAGCAGTGGCTTCTTCTACTTCTTTCTGGATATTCAATACTTTCTGCTCGGTAACGAGTTCAGTATTCGTGATCATTTCTTTGTATTTTTTCAGACCTGCTTTCATTACATTACCTACAGATCCTTTTTGCTTGTCGCAGGCAGCCAAAGCCTTATCAACATCTTTGTTGGCAAGGTGGAACTGAACTGTACGAACAAATTCTGCGATGCTTCCGGTACCGGCTGCTTTAGATACAGTCAATAACCTTTCGATCACAAATGTCAAAACCGTTAAAAAACAACCGATCAGGATCGGTACAATGATTCCACCCTCATACATCTTTGTCAGCGTACCTTTAGGTCCTTTGTGCTGTGGCCAAAAACCACCATTGGGATCAGGGGTAGTAAAATTACTCGGAGCACCCAACACGAAACGCCAGATCACGTATCCGAATACGATACACAAAAGTGGCGCCAGCCATGAAATTGAGTTACTGCTCTTCTTAGGTTGTGCAGAAGATGGGCTTTTTACAGCAGCACCTGCAGTTGGTTTTGTTTCAGCCATGATTCAATTGATTTTTGGTTTTTTAAAAATTACAGTTGGTTTAAAAGTTTGTTCCGCAATTCTACTGAAAATTGTTTTGAAAAAAACAACAATGTTTCAAAAAAAATTTATAGGGATTACAATTTAGCCATTTTCTTCAAAATAAGGATGGTGAACATTTTATTTTGTTGAAGCCGGCCTTTTTGCCCTTTTCCGGAACGGAAAGGTAGTGCATTCGGGAAAGCCACAGAAGATTTTTCACCGATAAATAAACCCTTTTCACCATTCATATATCTGGCTAAACAAAATGAATCCGATTTCGGAGAGACCCTTATCTTTAAAGTCAATTCAAAACTAATAACAGCTTATGAAAAGAACACTATTCCTTGTTGCGCTTTTTGCCGGCACCGCGGCCATTGCCCAACAACCCGATACTTCCCGCCCTGCGGGTGGAGCCCGGGCCAATATTACCGGTGCTTTGGGTGGATTAGGGCTGGGAGCCGCTGCTAGACCCGGTCCGAGGCCATATAAAGAAATTATTACGGATAAGGCAGTAACCAAGAAGGGGTTGTTCACTGTTCATAAGGTGGATGATAAATACTACTTTGAGATTGCCGACTCCGTTCTGGGACGTGAGATCCTGGCGGTTACCCGTTTCAGCAAGGTTGCCGGTGGCGGTGGTGCTTATGGCGGTGAAGAAGTAAATGAGCAAAGCCTGAAATTTGAAAGAGGGCCAAGCAATAATATCTTTATCCGTGTGGTAACATTGATCAGCACAGCTGATTCTACCAATGCTATTTCCAAAGCGGTTAAGAACTCTTACCTCGACCCTATTGCCGCTGCCCTGAATATTGCCGCTTTTGGTAAAGACTCGGCCAGTTATGTGGTAGAAGTGACTGATTTCTTTAAAGGTGATAACCAGATCGTTAGCCTTGACCCGAACGACAAACGTCGTTTTGGCCTGAGTATTCTGGCTGCCGACAGATCTTATATCCAGAGCATCAATTCTTACCCGATCAATATTGAGGTAAGAACGGTGAAAACCTATTCATCTTCTCCCGGAGGTGGTGGTTTATCTGTTCTTGGTATCCCGGGTGGCGGTGGTGCTTCCTTACCGGCTGCTCAGGCGGCAGGTGCGGTTACACTGGAACTGAATACTTCTATGATCCTCCTGCCTAAAGTGCCTATGCACCGTCGTTTGTTCGACACACGTGTAGGGTATTTCGCAGATCGTTTTGTTGTGTACAGCGATGACCAGCAGAAAGTGGACAACCAGACCTTTGCCGTAAGATGGAGACTGGAACCCAAGCCGGAAGACATGGAGAAATATAAGCGTGGTGAGCTGGTTGAACCGGCTAAACAGATCATTTATTATATTGATCCTGCTACTCCTAAACAGTGGGTAAAACCATTGATCGATGGTATCAACGACTGGCAGAAAGCTTTTGAAAAAGCCGGTTTCAAAAATGCGATCGTAGGTAAAGAATGGCCTAACGACCCTACGATGAGCCTGGAAGATGCGCGCTATTCTGTGATCCGTTATTTCGCTTCTGATATTGAAAATGCTTATGGCCCACAGGTTCACGATCCACGCAGTGGTGAGATCCTGGAAAGCCATATCGGCTGGTATCACAATGTGATGAAACTGGTACACGACTGGTACATGGTACAAACGGCAGCCGTAGATCCGAAAGCCAGAAAAATGAAATTCGATGATGAACTGATGGGCCAGCTGATCCGTTTTGTTTCTTCACACGAAGTGGGACATACTTTAGGCTTACGCCATAACATGGGAAGCAGCAGTAAAACTCCGGTAGAAAACCTGCGTAACAAAGCATGGGTTGAAGCCAATGGACATACCGCTTCTATCATGGACTATGCACGTTTCAACTATGTAGCACAGCCAGAAGATAATATCTCTGAATCAGGCTTATTCCCACGTATTGGCGATTATGATAAATGGGCCATTCAGTGGGGTTATAAATACATTGGCGAAGGCGATGTAGAGAAAGATAAAAAGATCAACAACAAATGGATCGTAGATGCATTGGCAGCGAACCCGCGTGTATGGTTTGGTGGTGAAGGCCGCAGCCCCGATCCACGTGCACAAACAGAAGACCTGGGTGACAACGCCATGAAAGCTAGTGAATACGGTATCAAGAACCTGAAACGTATTATTGTTGCTTTACCTGAGTGGACCAAAGAAGAAGCTGACCATTATGAGAACCTGAGCGATATGTATGCACAGGTGATCGGACAGTTCAGCCGCTACGTTGGACATGTAAGCCGCAATGTGGGTGGTGTGTATGAAACTTTTAAAACGGTTGAAGAAGCGGGTGATGTGTATGAAACCACCCCTAAGGCTATGCAGAAAGAAGCTGTGTCTTTCCTCAACAAACAATTGTTCCAGACACCAACCTGGTTGTTGGATAAAAATATCCTGAACAAGATCAGCATGCCTACTTTCTCTGAAAGGATCCAAACCATCCAGGTGAGTGCGCTGAAAAGCCTGCTCGATGGTGCAAGAATGGCACGTATGATTGCCGGAACCAACCGTTTTGGCGATAAGACCTATACTGCCGATGAAATGGTACAGGATGTAAGGAATGAGATCTGGAGTGAGCTGGCTTCTAAAAAAGCGATCGATAACTACAGAAGGAACCTGCAGAAAGAATTTGTTGAACAACTGATCACCCTGACTAATGCGGTTTCAACCAGCACACAATTAGCACCGGGCATCACATTGGTATCAGCGAATTTTAAAACTACGGACGTGTCTTCTATCGCAAGGGGACATTTAAGAAGTTTACAATCTGAGATCAGTGCTGCTTCTGCCACTGCTTCTGATAAAATGAGTAAATATCATTTACAGGATCTGTCTGACAGGATCAAGAAAGCATTGGACCCTAAATAGGATCGCTGATTTCTCTGATTTTTTATATGATTGAAAGAGCCCCGCTTTTGCGGGGCTTTTCTTTGGGGGATGCTTTAACAAATTGCTGATGAAAATCAGGATCAATAGCCATGGGTGTTGTGTACCTTTGCACAAAGACCGTTTATGAGATATGGTATTTGTTTTTTACTCCTTTGCCTGGGTATATCAGTGAATGCGCAAAAAAAGACTGAGCGCTGGGGGTATTTGCGGGATAGTGTTACCAATGAAGTGATCGTACTGGCAAGTGTGACCAACCTGAATACAAAGGTCACTGTTATGACAAGTGCCACCGGCCGTTTCAGAATAGATCTGAAAGAAGATGAAGTGCTTTCCTTTGCAGCCGTGGGTTATCATTTTGACACGATCCATTATAACAAATCCTTTCTTACAAAAGATACACTGGCTTTATACCTGAAACCATTAACCCATAGCCTTGGCAATGTAACCGTAACATCCCGGGGCTGGAGCCGGTACCAGTTAGACAGTATTGAAAGAAGAAAGGATTTTCTCCAGGATATTGTTAACTATACCATCCCAACGGTATCGCAGGCCAATTCAGGTGCAGGTATCGCGCTTAATCTTGACCGTTTTTCAAAGCATGAAAAAAATAAGCGCAGGCGTTTTGAATTCTTTGATTCGAATGAGAAGGAAGCCTATATCAACTACCGTTTCCCGCCATCACTGGTGAACCAATACAGTGGTTTAAAAGATGAGCAACTACAACAGTTCATGCAGCAATACAGGCCTTCAAGTGAATGGTTGAGAAAGAATAAGAGTGAGGAGGATATCAAGTATTATATCAATGATAAATTGAAGCTGTTCTTTAAGAGGAGCTAAGGTTGTTCGTGAGTAGTGGGTGGGGGGGGGGGGGGGGGGGAGAGGTGA
>CBHRAM010000124.1:0-9234 GCA_966076165.1 uncultured Chitinophagaceae bacterium | reverse complement strand
GATAGCCGACAATAAGCAGGCAAAGAGAAATTTTTTCATAGGGTGTATTTTAAATAATCTAAGTATTGTTTGGATCAGGCTTCCACCATCTCACGCAGGTATTGTTTTTTTTCTTCTTTAAAGGCAGCCCGTGGTTCTAATCCCAGCAATTGAAACATGGTATTATCCTCTTCAAAGCTTGGATTAGGTGTGGTGAGTAATTTATCGCCCGCAAAGATAGAGTTCGCGCCGGCCATAAAACACAAAGCCTGTTCTGCCACACTCATATCTGTTCTGCCTGCGCTGAGCCTCACCATGGTCTTGGGCATCAGGATCCGCGCCGTAGCGATCATGCGTACCATATCCCAGATATCCACTTTGGTGTTATGCTCCAGGGGAGTACCGGCAATGGGTACCAATGCATTGATCGGCACACTCTCAGGATGCTCAGGCATAGTGGCTAATGTGTGCAGCATTTTGATTCTGTCTTCATGCGTTTCTCCCAAGCCAATGATACCGCCGCAACAGACACTTACACCGGCTTTACGCACATTGTCGAGCGTTTGTAATCGGTCATCGTAAGTGCGGGTGGTTATGATCTCTTCGTAATGTTCTTTGCTGGTATCAAGATTATGGTTGTAAGCATACAAACCGGCATCTGCCAGTTTCTGTGCCTGGTCTCCGGTAAGCATACCCAGTGTGCAGCATACTTCCATGCCCATTTCATTCACTCCTTTCACCATATCCAGCACTCGGTCAAAATCTCTGTTATCTCTTACTTCTCTCCATGCGGCACCCATGCAAAAACGGGTACTGCCCGCTTCTTTTGCTTTTTGGGCATAGGCCAGCACTTCTTCTTTCTGCATTAATGCCTGCACATCAACGCCGGTATTATAACGGGCTGCCTGCGGACAATAAGCACAGTCTTCACTGCAGCCACCTGTTTTAATGCTTAATAAAGTACATACCTGCACTTCGGCTGTATCGTTGAATTCGCGGTGAAGGGAAGCGGCTTTAAAGACCAGTTCCAGTAAAGGGGTATTGTAAACAGACTGGATATCTTCTATGTTCCAGTTGTGGCGTATGGCTGTTGACATAGTTCGAATTTATCAGCAAATATAAGCGGGATTTTTTCATGGCAAGTACCATCCGGCACAATCCGGAAAAGGGGTTATTCTTTCCGGGTATTCACATAATTCCGCCATTTATCGATCACCTGCTGCATATCATCGGGCAGATTGGATTCGAAAAGCATTTCTTTTTGCGTAACGGGATGAATAAAGCCCAATGTTTGCGCATGCAGGGCACAACGCGGACAAACTTCAAAACAATTATCTACAAACTGTTTGTATTTCGAATAGATCGTGCCTTTCAGAATTCTATCGCCACCATATTCCCAGTCATTGAACAGGGTATGGCCAATATGTTTCATGTGAACACGGATCTGGTGTGTGCGGCCTGTTTCCAATACACATTGTACAAGGGTTACATAGTTAAAACGCTCCAGTACTTTGTAATGCGTGATGGCATGTTTGCCGATCTCGCCTTCCGGGTATACATCAAACATTTTTCTGTGTTGCTGGTGCCGGGCAATATGGCCGGTAATGGTTCCTTCATTTTCCTGAACATCGCCCCAGACCAATGCTGTGTATTTTCTTTTTACCGTATGGTTAAAGAATTGTTTGGCAAGATGCGCTGCTGCGTCCGGTGTTTTTGCCAGCACGATCAAACCCGTTGTATTCTTATCGATCCTGTGTACCAATCCAAAACGGGGAAGTGCATCTTCATCAATATCCGGGTTCTGCTGTTCCAGATAATAAGCAACCCCATTCAGTAATGTACCGCTGAAATTACCCACACCGGGATGAACTACCATATTGGCGGGTTTATTCAATACCATCAATGCATCATCCTCGTAAACAATATTGAGTGGGATATTCTCACGTTTTAAAACGGTATGCTCGGGGTTGATCAGGCTCATCAATAATAACTCATCACCCGGCTTGATCTTATAATTACTCTTAACCAGTTTTCCGTTCACGGTTACAAAACCTGCTTCGATCCCACGCTGCACTTTGTTGCGGGTGGCTCCTTCCACATGCATCTGTATCCATTTGTCGATACGCAAAGGTTCCTGGCCCTTATCTATCTTAAAGGTCTTGCGTTCGTATAAGGCTTCTGATACCTCGTCTGTGGATATTTCTATATCGTCTTCCTGATCCTGCATCCGGCAAAAATAGCGTTTATAGGGGATAGTCAATGGTCGATAGTCCATTGTACGCGTATTCCAGAAAACCTCTCTATGGTTATGGACTATGGTCTATCGGCCAAATTCTTCCTAATTTCGCACCATGCAAACGGAAGTACAATTTGAGGATCTCGGTTTCAGGCCCTACAAAGAGATCTGGGATTACCAGGAAACACTGCTGAAACAGAATACCGATATCAAACTGGCTTCCCGCTTATCGGGTATAGATACCACACCCGATCTTGTGCCTACCCTCAACCATCTTTTATTTGTGGAACATACCCCTGTGTATACCTTGGGTAAAAGCGGGGATGAAAAAAATGTATTGATCAGCGAAGAAGAAAGAGAAAAACGGGGGATCGATTATTTTCATATCAACCGCGGTGGCGATATCACTTTTCATGGCCCCGGACAATTGGTGGGCTATCCCATTATCGATCTCGAGAAATTCAAGCCAGACCTGGGCTGGTACCTGCGTAGCCTCGAAGATGTGATCATTGTAACCATGGCGGAATATGGTTTGAAAGGAGAGAGAAGCCCCGGAGAAACAGGTGTCTGGCTCGACCCCTTTGTAAAAGGAAAGGAAAGAAAGATCTGCGCCATGGGTATCAAATGCAGCCGGTGGATCACCATGCACGGGTTTGCCTTTAACGTGAATACGGATCTGGATTATTTCGGGTTTATCGTTCCCTGCGGGATAGAGAATAAACAGGTAACCTCATTGCAGAAAGAACTGGGCAGAGAAATTTCTTTTGAGGAAATAAAACAAAAAGTAAAAAATAATTTCGAAAAAATATTCGCCTGTCACCTGAATGGCTAATCCCTGAATAACTGGAACTTGCTCTTTTCTTTCAGCTTATCATCTTCGAACAGTTCAAAATGAAACCAGCCCGCGTGGATGAAATTGGCTTTATCCAGCACCAGTTCCCCCTCTTTAATGGTTTTGATACGGAAGAGTTCTGAACCATCTTCTTCGTAAAAAATAATATGGTATTTATGCTGCTTAAAAAGAGGAAGTACAATGCTTACATAACCCTGTGCATTGGTGAATACATAGACAGAAGGCTTCCATACATATTTAGGAACAAAGGGATGGATATCTGCCCGGTTATTGTCAACCGAATAGATCGTGTCTTTTGTTCTTGCTGCAACAGAATCCCTGAAACGCTTATATAATGCAGCTTCCAGCCGTACCAGCAGACTGTCATTCCTGAAGATCTGTATATATTCTTTCGGTTTGGGAATAAAAGGATGGATATCGGAACGGGTTTTGTTAATGGAATAAACGGTGTCCTTAGTTTTGGTGGCGATCGAATCTTTGAACTTCTTATAAAGCACCGTTTCTACTTCCATAAGGAAATTATCGTTGAGATAAATATCGATATACTCTTTAGCTTTCAGTACAAAAGGCCTGAACAGTACATGCCATTCATCCAGGCGGGTTAAGCTGTCTTTGGTTTTTGTGAAAACAGAATCCTTGAATTTTGCATAGTTCTTTTTATTCAGTTCACGCATAATACCATTGGGGCCATATACAATCGTCAATTCTTTTTTATTCGCCTTTTTGGAAGGCTTCCACTCAATTGCATGCTCATTGATCTTATGTAAAGCATCTTTCGTTTTGGTGTTGATTGAATCCCGGAAATGCAGGTATTCTGCACGCGTAAAACGGAACAGTTCTGTTTTTTTCAGATAGATAGTAACCATATCCATCTTAACAGGCGGTGTTTTGATTTCTTCTCTGGGCTTTTCAGGTTTAGGAACAGGTAAAGGTTTTGTAACGGGTTTTTCAGGAGTGGTTTTTACTGGTGTAGTTTCCACTACATGTACTTTCGAAAAATAATAATCACCCCCTTTCAATACATAAAAGATCCGGTAATAAGACCGGGCAACAGGCATTGGTTTATTGTCAACAAAACCATTGGCAGGCAATTCGGGGGATTGTGATGAAAAGATCGTCCTGAAATCTTTACTGCTGTCGGCAGATCTTTGTATCGCCAGTTGTATACAACTCGGGAAAGGGTTTTCCCAGCTGATCTGAATCTTACCTTTGGTCAATTCCCTTGCAGAAAAATCGGGCAGCACATTTTGTGCGTTGGTTTGGGTTGAGAACCCTAACCCCAATAAAACCATACAAAAACAGAGAAATCGCTTCATTCCGTACAAATATAAAATCTGTTAAGCAATTAAAAACGGAATGTGTTGGACGGAAGGGAACGGTTTCCCTGCAATCCGCCGCTGTGAATGATCAATACACGGCTTTCCGGGCTAAAATAATTTTTACGGAGCAGGTCCTTAACCGCAAACACAAGTTTGGAAGTATATACGATATCAGTAGGGATCTGCCATTTATCCCAGCATTGCTGCATAAAGCTGATCAATGCCTGTGGGTGCCTGGCATATCCGCCAAAATGATAGCCGTGTATCAACGAGAAAGGTTTTTTATTTTCTGCATCATTCAATAAACCCCTTACTTCTGCTTCCAGCGAAAGATGATTTTTTAAAACACTCACCCCAATGATCTTCTGATCCGGCCTGGCGGCTTTTACCAGCCCTGCCATCATCGTTCCTGTTCCGGTTGCACACAGGATATGCGAATATTTTTCTGTATCGGGATTCTCTAAGATCGTAGCTGCACCGTTTGCCCCAGTTATGCCATACCCGCCTTCCGGTATCCAATATATTTCGGGAGTGTTGCAGGATGCTATGATCTTGTCTTTGTGTTGATAGGCTTCACGGCTCAGGAATTCGATCTTCATCCCCAAACCCATTGCCTCCAGAAGGGTAGGGCTGGGGGTCGTGGTTTCATCGCCCCTGATATATCCTGTACTTTGCAGGCCGGCTTCTTTTGCTGCAAAAGCTGTTGCCACAATATGATTGGAATAGGCGCCGCCAAAACTTGCGATCCTCGTTTTCTGTAAGGCCCGGGCTTCCTCCAGGTAATACCTTAGTTTAAACCATTTGTTACCACTCACCACAGGATGTAACAGATCGAGCCGAAGCATATCCACATGCACCGTATTCTCCGAAAAACCGGGTAATTCCTGGATCCTGCAGTTTTGTAAATATTCTTTCATGCTACCCGTTTTCAGCATTTGGTGAATGCTTAACTTTGCAAATATTAAATTTATTAGATGAAACCAACCCTTGTCATATTAGCAGCAGGCATGGCCAGCCGTTACGGAAGTATGAAACAGACAGAATCTTTCGGCCCATCAGGCGAAACGATCATGGATTATTCGATTTATGATGCCATCCGTGCCGGATTTGGCAAAGTGGTATTTATCATACGGGAAGAATTTGCCGAAAATTTTAAAGCCATTTTCGAACCCAAACTGAAAGGGCGTATCGCTACTGATTATGTTTATCAGCACCTGAGTTCTTTTACAGGCGGACGGGCTATCCCGGCCGACAGGACCAAACCCTGGGGAACGGCCCATGCCGTACTCTGCTGTAAAGGAAAAGTGAACGAACCTTTTGCGGTGATCAATGCCGATGATTATTATGGACGTGATGCATTTGCCAAAGCCTTTCAGTTCCTGACCACACAGTGTAATGAACAGACCTATTGTATTGTTGGATATGAATTAAAGAACACCCTGAGCGATAACGGAAGCGTAAGCCGCGGTGTTTGTGAAGTGGATGCTGATCATAACCTCACAGATATCAATGAACGCACCAGTATTACCAGGGCAGCCAATGGTAAAGTGTTCTATGAAGACAATACAGGCTCACATGAAGTATCAGAAGACAGCCTGGTAAGTATGAACTACCTCTGTTTTGCCCCCGGCTTTATTGATCTTTGTGAAGAGCAGTTCAATGCATTCCTGGATGAAAGAATGAATGAACCGAAGTCAGAGTTTTTTATACCTACGGCTACCAAATATTTTATCCAGTCCGGTAAAGGCGTCGTAAAAGTGATCCCTACTTCCGCTAAATGGTTCGGGGTTACGTATAAAGAAGATGCACCGGGTGTACAGGCAAGTATCAATGCCCTGGTTGCTTCGGGTGAATATCCTTCTGCATTATGGGCATAACAAGACCACAGGAAAATTATACAGGAGAAGCCTATCGCTTCTCCTTTTTTATGTAATTTCCTTTTTAAATAGTGAAATATGTCGCATGACCATCATGACCTTTTTGAAAACCGCAGGCAGTTCCAGGTAGAAAGATTGATCCTGTTTAGTGATGCCGTATTTGCTATCGCTATCACATTATTGATCATCGAGATCAAAATTCCTGAACTGGAAGCGAAAGAAACACTAATCGAGGCATTTCAACGTAACCATACTTTTTATGGTTTTTTTGGACTGGCACTGAGCTTTGCCATCATTGGCCAGTTCTGGACAAACCATCACCGGCTTTTCGGATATGTCAATAATTATACAGGAGGGCTATTATGGTTAAACCTGCACATGCTTTTCTGGATTGTTATGATGCCTTTTAGCAGTGCATTATGTTCAAAATACGCAGGAAATGATAGTGTATGGATGCTGTATTGCCTTAATTTATTCATGATCGGTCTATCACTTTATTTCTTATGGCGGTATATTACTAATCCCAAAAGGGATATTTCTCATATAGCACACGATCCGGTGATCCGTAAAATGTCAAGAACAAGAAGCCTTGCGGTGGCACTGATCTTTCTATCCGGGTTTGTATTATGCCTTTTTAATTGGGAGCCGACTTCTTATATTGCCCGGTTTGTTTTTCTGCTCATTATTCCGGCTATGTTCATCATTACCAAAGTCTATCGTGTAAAAAAATAACCCCGCATTACTGCAGGGCTATCAATGTATCAATCAACTGTAATGATTATTTTTTGCTGAAAGCTTTCACATAGAAAACACAGTCTTCCAGTTTGTTGATCTGCTTTTTTCTTTCCATCCCTTTTAAAGAGGAGCGGAGCGGAAGTTTGATCTTTTCGATATTGGTATCACTTTTGGCCAGTTCATCAACCATCAGGTAGATATTCTTTGATTTTACCGCAAAAGCTACACCTTCTGCCTGTGCCTGACGGGTACTTAAGATCCCGATCACTTCTCCATTATTATTGAATACGGGACCACCTGAGTTACCTGGGTTGGCACTGATCTGTACCTGGTACGATAAGGAGTCGCTGTTATAACCACTGCGTGCACTCAGGTAACCTTCACCATATACTATATCATTACGTGGATATCCCAGTGTAAAGATCTGTTCGCCAAGGTCTGTATTTCCTTTGCGGATGCTATAAGGAAGAGAAGTAAGCGGCTCGTAATCGCCATCGTTGATCTTCAGGATCGCGAGGTCTTTCTCCTGGTCTATATTGGCAATGGTGGCATTGAATTCCTGTCCCTTGCTGTTAACCACCACGGCACCGGAACCTTTCAGTACGTGTGCATTGGTAATGATATATCCTTTGGCATCTATCAAAAATCCTGAACCGCCGCTGATCAGCCTTGCGTTTTCAGGGATCTTGCTTTTTACATCATTGATCAAAGCGCCCTGGTATTGCTGGTTCTTTTTGATCACTTCGATCTGTTTGCTTAATTGCTCTATCTGGTTACCATTTACTACCGGAGAGAAATAAATGGCCAAGCCGCTGATCACCAATGCGATCACACCACCCACAGAAGCTGCAATAGCCGTTACCCTTTTGTATTTATTATATAACTGGATCACGCGCCCTTTAGTGGTCAGTTCGCCACCTTCGTACACTTCACCACGTTCTAATAATTTAGTATGTGCCTCATGCAAACTGTTCTTCAGGTTACGATGGGCGGAATAGAATTCCATCTGGTGCAGGAACATACTATGCTCCACCACCATCTGGTCTATTTCGGGGGTGCTTTTCCGCAACGACTCAAAATATTCCCTCTCAGCGGCATTCATGTCGCCGATCAGGTATCTTTCGATCGCTTCTAAGAGTAAAATGTCATCCATGGTATTAATCTCCGATATTATATTGCGAGAAGAATAATTTCTTCAGGCGCATCAAACATTTGTATTTCTGGTTCTTGGCATTATCAGCGTTGGTGTAGCCAAATTCGGCGGCCAACTCCTGCATTCCCATTTTCTTCAAATAATACCCTTCCAGCAAACTCTTACACGGTTCCCCCAGGCTGTTCATCGCCCGGTCCATTATCGCAAATTCAGCATTGCGTTTTTCGTGAATCTCCAGGTCTTCTTCAACCGGGACTGTTTCATCCAGGCTATCCACCTGGTTCGAATATCTACCAAGTTGTTGTAAGCGTTTAAGCCATAAACGCCGGCATATGGAGTATACATAGGTTTTAATTTGACAGGTTAAGACGAATGATTCGTTCTGTGCTTTTTCATACAGCGCAATCATTGCTTCCTGAAAAATATCCCTCGCATCATCATACGAGCCGTTATTTTGCAGAATAAAAGCCTGAATCATCGCAAAATTATCCTTGTAAATGGTCTCGATGGCCTTTGAGTCATTCAGAGCCAGTCCTTTCAGTAATGCTTGTTCGTTAGTATCGGCTTTCACTATCTGTGCTTTTAATACTATTAGGGGGGTAAAAGTAACCCAAAATAGCCCTAAAATTATTTTTTAAAAAATTTTCGGACCCGGGGTTACCTTTTACCTCCTGCAGGTATTAATAATAAATTCACTCACCAACAAAACAATCAAAAAATGAAAAAGCTGTTATTCGTTGTTGCATTAGGCGCTTTCGCTGCCTGCGGTTCAGGAGAAAACAAATCTGCTGCTGCAGATACTACCAAAGTTGACACTGCAAAAGCTGCTGTTGATACAACTGCAAAAACTGCCGTTGATACAACTAAAGCTGATACCACTAAGAAGTAATTTATCTAAGCTAAGTGTGATAGGGTTTGAGGTGACTTAGCTTGCCGGTCAGAAACAGCTTATTATCTTTTTTTCATATGGCAAGCAATCGTTAGAGGGCGCTCCGTTTCCACGGAGGGCCTTTTTTATTGTCGGGACGCTTGAGCGACCTGACAATTCTCTGCGCCTCTCACTTCAGGGTTCCTGGTTTCTT
>CBHRAM010000123.1:0-9285 GCA_966076165.1 uncultured Chitinophagaceae bacterium | reverse complement strand
AATGAATCGCTCTTACAGAAAAATAATAAGGTCTTCCTGTTCAGCAAACAGGCACACAATGATGTGATCCTCTATAACCGCAATTGGGAAAGATTTTTGCGGAATACACCTTTCAAAAAATAGGTATAAATACGCTACCACAGAATCTTTGGTTGTTATAGATTAACACTTTAAAATCTGTGCTATGCGTAAATCTGAACAAGCCTATCCTGTCGAAATAGTAGAAAGAATATTTTATATCAGAGGGCAAAAAATAATGCTCGACTTTGACCTTGCGCAAATGTATGGTGTGGAAACCCGGGTATTAAAACAGGCAGTTAGAAGAAACAAGGATCATTTCCCCAAAGACTTTATGTTTATACTCAATCTGGCCGAGATGAAAAATATGGTATCACAAAATGTGATACCATCATTGAAAACTTTGGGTGGTGCCAAGCCTATGGTATTCACTGAACAAGGCGTATCAATGCTTTCAAGTGTGCTGAAAAGTAAACGTGCAGTGAAAGTGAATATCTCCATCATGCGTGCTTTTGTTCAAATGCGGCATTTACTGGAAGGCAATAAAGAACTGTCCAGAAAGATCAATGAACTTGAGAAAAAATACGATGGCCAGTTCAGAATGGTGTTCGATGCCATCAAATCACTCATACACCAAAAACAACAACCAAGGGAAAGGATCGGTTTTCTGAAAGACAAATTATAAAGAGGTTATCACAATTTGTGATAACCTCTTTATAATCATATATAAATCTACGAAATCTGAGATCAGAATTTAGGACAGTTCACCGGCCTGTCTGTAGAAGGCCTTCTGGTATAGATCAATGAGATCTCAATACCACCCCGATTCTGTGAAGCGGTCTTTAAAGAAGAGCTGTTATAATCATAAGTTGCCCCAAAACGAAAATCATCAAACTCCAGGCCCAGGTAAGGAATGATGGCATCATTAAAACGTACCCAGGTGCCAAAATAAAAGCTGGTGGATTTAGGTAGGTCCGGTGTGGCATTCAGTTGAATGGCACCTCCCACCATGGTTTCAGAAGCACCACCCTGGAACATCTGTAAAGCACTCACGTGTAAAGTGGTTTTTTCTCCAAGCGGAAAATAACCGCCACCATGAAAAGTGGTCCTTGGGTTCAGTACATATTCCGCACCGGTAAACGATTGTTTAGGCCGGTTGATATGATACATACTTACCCCAAAATAAAAATTATTACGCTCACCCGTAGTTCCGTTATATAAGAGCCCGGCATTTACATCCAGGTAATTGGATTTGAGTGTGGATCCATTGAATACTTCAGAAGTGACCCCTGTAAAACCGGAGCCGGTTAACTGGTCCTCAAATTTGAGGTTAGCTGTGTTGATGAGCATATTGGCATAGGTAACCTGAAAACCTGCACCTAATTGGTTAAAGCCATCCTCATCCAATCCTTTGTGATAAGCTGTTGACAGCGATGCGTAATTAAATTTGACTGCACCATTGGCACTGTTATCATTATAACCTACTACGCCCAATCCCCAGGTATCATTACTGGCGATCCTGTCCTGCAGAATATGAAAATCAGCCGAAACGGTTGAAGTAGTAAATGCATTATTGATCGTGGGCCACTGGTTACGGTAATTACCCGCTACGCGAAAGGTTCCATCGAACTTACCTGTAAAAGCGGGGTTAAGGGTGAGGGGTGACGAAAAAAACTGCGAAAAATGCGGATCCTGTGCATTGGCAGCGGCCAATACCACACATAAACAGCAGAGAGTGAATAATTTTCGCATAAACATCCGTAACATCGAATTTAAGCGAATCTGCCGAAGTTGGCAGTTCGCACAACAAATATTATAGCTGTCTTAACTATTTGCCCGTTACGGGTGCGGGAAATAACCGGGGTATTATGACTGCATTTTGGTACCAAACGCCAGGTCGCCGGCATCGCCGAGGCCAGGAACAATATATCCTTTCGCGGTCAGTTCATCATCAATATCTCCGCACCAGATAGTAATGTTCTCACCACATTCCCTGTGGATGAACTCAATACCCACGGTACAGGCAATCGCTACTACAACATGTATCTCTTTTGGCGAACCTTCGTCCTTCATGTACTGGATGGTCTTTACAATCGATGCTCCGGTAGCCAGCATGGGGTCGCTTATGATGATGATACGATTATCGAGCGAAGGGCAGCTCATGTATTCCAGAGAAATTTCAAAAGTACCGTCGCGGTGGTGTTTGCGGTAGGCAGAGATAAAAGCATTATCTGCCTTATCAAAATAGTTCAACATACCATTATGCAAAGGAAGCCCGGCACGTAAGATCGTGGCCAATACCGGCTGAAACTCCAGTAATTTGCTTTCATGGGTGCCCAAAGGAGTGGGTATTTCCACTGTTTTCGAGGGTAATAATTTGCTGATCTCATAGGCAGCAACCTCCCCGATACGCTCCAGGTTACGGCGGAAACGCAGGCGGTCGCCCTGGATATTCACGTCTCTCAGTTCAGATACCCAGTTGCTTACCAGGCTGTGTTGTTCGCTTAAATTAACTATCATGGCTCCGGGGAATTACAGTCTTAAGATGCCCCAAAACTAAATTCTATCGGTTGGAATGGAAAATTTAAGTTTTGGGTTGTTTTTAGGTGATTTTTCGTTGTCGTTACTACAGAATCTAATAATCCGATACTCGGGAACCCGGGTCGCTCAAGATCCCGGCTTAGCCGGGAGCCTCGTCCTTGTTCCGAGACTACTTTGGCCTCTTCCAAATCAGCTTCGCATGATTTGTCTGCCGATTCGCCTGAGGCGGACACAGGTGCTGATTAGAAACTGCTATGTAAGGTAGATCTCGCGTTGATACATTCTTAACTAAACAAACACAAATAAATTCTTACTTTAAATTCTGAAACAAATAAACATGAAAAGAATCTTCGCCATAGCCTGCTTATCAATAATTGTATTCTCCTGCAAAACCGAAAAGAAAGACAAAAAATTCGACACAGAGAATTATGAGAAAGTAAAAGAAACATTGGGTGATAAAGAGAAGAATAATCCTGCCAGATTCTTAACTGTAAGCAATAAAGACCACAAAAATATCATCGGCCAAACCGTAGTAAAAGGAACGATCACAAACAGTGCAACGGTTTGTACCTATAAAGATGTAGAACTCCGTTTATCTTTCTACAGTAAAACCGCTACCAAACTGGATGAAGTAGTAGAAACCATTTACGAAACAGTAGCTCCGGGGAGAACGGTAAAATTCAAGACCAAATATTTTGCGCCCAAGGGTACGGATAGTGTGGCAATCAAAGTAATGAAAGCGACAGGAGATGCACCGGGTAGTAAGTGATTACACAAACTCAAACCTATCCCCATCAAACAATCCTTTATCACTCAACTTCAAATGCGGTATCACCAATAGTGCCATAAAGCTTAAGGTCATGAAAGGGGCGGCAAGCGAAGAACCCAGGCCTTTGGCCATCGCATCTATTGCTGTATAGGCATCCGCTACTTTGTAACCATCATCCGCACTCATTAATCCGGCAACAGGTAATCCCAATACTTTTGCATCACTGGTATTTACACAACTTACTCCACCTCTTTCTCTGATCACCAGATTGATGGCCTTAGCCAGGCTTTCATCATCGGCGCCAACGGCAACAATATTATGGCTGTCGTGCGCAACAGAAGAGGCAATAGCACCCTGTTTGAAACCGAAATTCTTAATAAAACATTTTGCGATGGGTGCGGTGTGATAGCGGTTGATCACCACCATCTTTAATAGATCATTCTCAACATCGTTTACCCATTCTCCATTATGTTCCTTACCGGTTAATTCCAAACGGTTGGTGATGAGTTGACCGTCCAACGCTTCTATCACCGGGATCTTTCCATCTGTAGAAGGATAGGTTTCTTTTTTGATGGACAAGGCAGCAACTGTGATCTCATCGCAATCGAATTGATTGATTGGAGCAGTATCAACAGACTTGATAAACGACTGTCCATCTTCCGCAACCAGCTCTCCATCAATATAGGTTTGGTGAATGATGAAATCGGTAAGATCATTTGCCACAATAAAATCCGCAGGATCTCCTTTACGCAGCATACCGATGTTCAGATCGTAATGCAACACAGGATTGATACAGGCGGCCCTTACCACATTAAAAATATCATGTCCCTTGGTAATGGCCCTGGCGCATAATTGATTTAGATGTCCGGCCACTAAACTATCCGGATGTTTATCATCGCTGCAGAACATGATCATCCGGGGATGGTCTTCCAGCAATTCTATCAATGCTTCAAAATTCTTGGCCGCACTTCCTTCGCGGATCAGGATCTTCATGCCGTGCTGTAATTTATCAACGGCTTCTTCTACGGTAAAACATTCGTGATCGGTAGAGATCCCTGCTTCAATATATTCTTTGGCTTTTTCACCCCGTAAACCCGGCGCATGTCCATCGATCGGCTTACCCAATGCATGTGCCGCTCTGATCTTTTGCATCACTTCCGGATCTTTAAACAATACACCCGGAAAATTCATCATCTCACTTAGATATTTGATCTCGTCTTTCTCCAATAATTTTTTTACATCGTCACTGTTCAATGCAGCGCCGGCCGTTTCAAAAACAGTGGCAGGCACACAACTGGGTGCACCAAAATTGAATTTGAAAGGAACCTGTTTACCATTAGCGATCATAAACTCCACACCTTCCATTCCGCAAACATTGGCGATCTCATGTGGGTCGCTTACAGTACCCACAGAGCCATGCACAACTGCCAGCCTTGCAAATTCACTGGGTATCAGCATGCTGCTTTCTACATGAACATGGCTGTCTACAAACCCGGGCATGATAAATTTACCGACTGGGTCTGGCCCGTCACCGATTTTCGTGATCGACCGGATCACACCATTTTCAATGCTGATCTCTGCCTGATAAATGGCTTTCTTCCAAACGTCTACAAGGTTTCCGCTGATCGTAAATGAACCTTTCTGCATATGGGTCTGTTATCTTAAATGAAGTATAAAAAATGTTTCACCTCTTGCGGCATCAGTTTAAGCCGTTAAATTTGATAAATTCAAAACGAAAGTAAGTATATGAAAAAAATATTCGCAGGATTGTTTTTACTGCTCGCATCCCTGAGTGCCCAATCGCAAACGGCAGAAGAGATCCTGGCCAAATATGAAGCCGCTGCCGGTGGCCGTGAAAAACTGGAAGCCATCCGGTACCTGGAAGTGGCCGGTACCGTTAAACTGGCAGTAATGGGTAACAATATTGAAATGCCATTGACCCTGGTTCGTGAAAAAGGAAAACTCTTCCGCCGCCAGATAGGTGGTATTATGGGTATGGGGGATAGTTTTACGATGCTTACCGATACATCAGGCTGCACATTCATCCCTGCCCCGCGTAATTTTGGTGGTGGCGGTGGATTTGACAGAGGCGGTGGCGGTTTTGGCGGTGGCCCCCAAACCAGTGGTGAACCTACCATTACCCGGATGAAACCCGAAGATGTTACCGCACAACAATACGAACTGGATTGTGCCGGTGCTTTTGGAGAACTGGTGAATTTTGCAGCCAAAGGACATACCGCACAATTGGTGGGAACAGAGAAAGTGAGTAAAGTGCCTTGTTATAAGATCAAGATGACCCTCAAAAGCGGTCAGGTGGTAACCTATTTTATCGATCAGCAAACCTCATTGGTAAAACAGGTGGAAGCTACCGGCGAAATGGCCCTTAACCTTACCGGTTTTGGCCCGATGATGAAAGCCTATGGCAGCCGTATTGGTAAGGACCAGAAAGCCACCCTGCAGATCAAGGAGTACAAAGAGTTCAAAGGGGTTCAATATCCGGTTAAAAGTATTCTTGCTTTCGGGCCGGTAGAATCTGAGGTCGACAATTATAATGTTGCCATCAATGAAGGGCTGGATGAAAAATGGTACCATGTAAAATAACAGGCTTATAAACCTAACAGAATACAGGTTGCCTTTATGTCTTTGTGAGTTTTCACAATACATAAAGGCATCTTTTTTTCTGCCCATATCTGTTAATCTGATTTTTTTTTGTCTGAATTGGACAGTAACTTACCCGTCCAATTCAACACACATGAGAAAATTAACCTACCTGCTGGCTGCCGCTTGTTTGTCGCTGCCGGTACTTGCCCAGAAAAAAGAAAAAGCAAAGGTTGTTGTACCTGTTGTTCAGAAAGCAGATAACAGCGATTCCATTTTCAATGCGAAAGTTAAATACCGTTTGGTTGGCCCATTCCGCGGTGGCAGAAGTGCTGCAGTAACCGGTGCCTATAAAAGCAAGACCACTTTCTATTTTGGAGGAACAGGTGGTGGTGTGTTTAAAACCACCGATGGTGGCAGTAACTGGAGAAATATCACTGATAAATATTTTGGAGGAACGATCGGTGCCGTTGCGGTGGCGCCAAGCGATGAAACCGTTTTGTATGTTGGTGAAGGTGAGAACAGCATGCGTGGCAACGTGGCCGAAGGCCTTGGCGGGATCTGGCGCAGCGATGATGCCGGTAAGAGCTGGAAAAATCTGGGTTTGAAGGATGGCCGTCATATCATCCGCATCATCATCCACCCAAAAGACCCGAATACGGTTTGGGTAGCGGTGATGGGGCATTTGTTCGGACCCAATGAAGAACGTGGCGTTTATAAAACCACCGATGGCGGAAAGACCTGGAAGAAAACATTGTATGTAAATAACCAGACAGGCTGTTCCGATCTGGTAATGGAACCCGGTAACCCTTCTGTTATGTATGCCGGTATGTGGCATGTACTCCGCACGCCTTACAGCATGGAAAGTGGTGGCGACGGAAGTGGCTTATACAAAAGTGTGGATGGTGGAGAAACCTGGACCAGCCTCGCTTCAAAGAAAGGCTTACCCAAAGGAACCTGGGGAATTGTTGGCGTGGCAGTTGCCCCTTCCAATACCGATAAAATCTATGCCATCATTGAAAATGCGGCCGGTGGTTTATTTATGAGTGCAGATGGCGGTGATACCTGGACCCTGCAAAGCAGTGATAACAATATCCGCCAACGTGCCTGGTATTACAGCAAAGTGTTTGTAGACCCTAAGAATGAAAATTTAGTGTATTGTCCTAACGTGGAATTCATGCGCAGCCGCGATGGGGGCAGGACCTTTCAAAGTGTGAATACCCCTCATGGCGATCACCATGATCTCTGGATCGATCCGGAAGATGGTAACAGAATGATCGTGGCTGATGATGGCGGTGCACAGATCAGTTTTGATGCGGCGAATAACTGGAGCAGCTTAAGCAACCAGCCAACCGCACAGATCTATCGCGTAACTACGGATAATTCTTTTCCATACAGGATCCTGGGTGCACAACAGGATAACACAACAGTCCGTATCAAGAGCCGTACATCCGGTGCAGGTATCACAGAAAGGGATTGGGATATCACAGCAGGTGCAGAAAGCGGTTATGTGGTGGCTGATCCATTAAACCCGGATGTAGTATATGGTGGTAACTATGGCGGCTATCTTTCAAGGCTCGATCACAAAACAGGTGAGAACCGCGCCATCAATGTGTGGCCCGATAATCCGATGGGTGCCGGTGCCGATGTGTTGAAATACCGTTTCCAATGGAACTTCCCTTTCTTCTTCTCGCCTCATAATCCTAAACGTTTGTATGCCGGCGGTAACCATTTGTTTGTAACAGAAAATGAAGGACAGAGCTGGGAAACCATCAGTCCGGATCTGACAACCAATGATAAATCAAGACAGGCATCCAGTGGCGGTCCGATCACCAAAGACAATACTTCTGTTGAATATTATTGCACCATTTTTACGGCTACAGAATCTACTTTGGAAAAAGATCTCTTGTGGACTGGCAGTGATGATGGTTTGATCAACGTAAGCAAAGACGGCGGTAAGAATTGGGAAAATGTAACCCCGCCCGAAGCCGGTAAATGGATGATGTGGAACTGTATCGAAACAGATCCCTTCAAAAAAGGAACCGCTTATTTCGCCGGAACAAAATATAAACTGGATGATTTCGCGCCCTATCTCTTCAAAACAGAAGATTACGGAAAAACATGGAAGCGTATCACCAATGGAATTGACAACATGCATTTTACCCGCGCTATCCGTGCGGATCATAAACGCCCGGGTTTATTATATGCGGGTACAGAATATGGTATGTATATCAGCTATGATGATGGTGCCAACTGGAAAAAATTCCAGTTAAATCTTCCGATCGTACCGATCACTGACCTGACGATCAAAGAAAATGACCTGATCGTTGCCACACAGGGACGCGCTTTCTGGGTGATCGATGATCTGAGTGTGATACAACAGAAAGATGTTTCTTCACTTGATAAGAACCTTTTTGTATTTGCCGTGAACGATGCCTACAGGGCAGAAGGCGGTGGTGGCCGCCGTGGTGGTCAACGTGGCGGCGGAGGTGTTCCGCAGAATATGGGTGAGAACCCGGCCAATGGTGCAGTGTTCAATTACTTTTTGAAAGGAGCGGGCGATTCGGCAAAAGTTTCAATCACCATTTTTGATAAACAGAATAAGCCGATCAAAACTTTTAGTAAGAATGCAAAAGAAGCAGCAGATAAAATTGACTTCAATGATGGCATGAACCAGTTTGTATGGGATATGAATTACCCGCCTGCAGAAAGAGTGGAAGGGTTGATCTTATGGACCGGTGGTGCCGGCTCACCTAAAGCTGCCCCGGGAAAATACAATGCCCGTTTCCGTTATGGAAAAGATTCGGTAGATGTTCCTTTTGTGATCAAAGCCGATCCGAATTATAAGATGACAGAAGCGGATTATGATGCACAGGTAGGGTTCCTGTTACAGGTGCGTGATAAATTCAATGAAGTACAGAGGGCCATCAAAAATATCAGGGCATTGAGAACGCAGATCAATGATTTTACTGCGAGAATGGATGCCGAAGGAACAAAAGACATCAAGAAAATGGCGGATAGTGTAAACAAACAAATGACCGCTGTAGAAGAAGCACTCTACCAGACCAAATCAAAAAGCGGACAGGATGTATTGAATTTCCCGATCCGTTTAAATGATAAACTTTCCGGTTTATATGGTGTTGCTGCCAGTGGACAAAACCCACCCAGCAAACAGGCACGCGAAGTATTGGCCGATCTTGGCGGACAGGCCGATGTGCAACTCGCCAAACTGAAAAAGATCATGGATACAGATCTGAAAGCATTGAATAAGATGATCAACGATAAGCAACTGCCATTGATCAGTGTGAAGAATTAAGTATTATCGGATTAGCGGATTGCGGATTGGCGGATTTAATTCC
>CBHRAM010000122.1:0-9323 GCA_966076165.1 uncultured Chitinophagaceae bacterium | reverse complement strand
TAGTGAATACTACAAACGGATGGAAAGTATTTCATAACCCCTCTTACACACCCTGCTCCACAGATAATGCGGCACGTTTAAGAACATATATGGTGGTAGGCCCCGGCGACCAGGTGGATGCTGCCAAATACCCCTGGGGATGGGAGCAGCCGGGTTTTGCAGATACCACAGCATGGGTAAGTCCAAAGAAAATATCCAACCCCATTGCTACCGGTTATGGCTCTGATAATATCTGGACATTATTGCCACGCAATATTCCTTTGATGCAGGAAAAACAACAGCGTATCTCCAATGTGCGCCGTGCAAAAGGGATTGAAGTGTCGAATGAGTTTCTGACCGGTAACAATCCCTTGATCATTCCGGCGGATACAACGGTTAGTATTTTAATTGATCAGTCATATAATACGGTTGCTTATCCTGAACTGATCGTAAGTGGTGGTAAAGGTGCTTCTGTAAAAATGACCTATGCGGAAGCTTTATATGCCAAAGACGGATCAAAGGGGAACAGGAACCTGATCAACGACAAAGAGATCAAAGGAAACTATGATATTTTCTTACCGGATGGGGGGAGCAAAAGAAATTTTCGTCCGCTTTGGTTCAGAACTTACCGTTTTATTCAATTGGATATTACCACAGGTAAAGAACCTTTGAAGATCGATGATCTTTACGGTTCAGCTACAGGCTATCCTTTTGAAGTAAAAGCTTCTTTCACCAGCAATGATGAGTCACTCCAACAGATCTGGGATATCGGATGGCGTACGGCACAGCTTTGTGCAGGTGAGACCTATTTTGATTGTCCTTACTATGAACAATTGCAGTATGAAGGGGATACCCGTATTCAATCCTTGATCTCTTTATACGTAACAGGAGATGACAGATTGATGCGCAAAGCGATCCTGGATTTCTATCATTCACGTGTACCCGAAGGCCTTACCCAGGGACGTTATCCGAGCAGCCGTTTACAGGTGATACCACCCTTTTCTCTGTATTGGGTATCCATGGTATATGATTACTGGATGCACAGGAAAGACAAAGAATTTGTAGCAGGTTTTCTTACACCCGTAAGAGGTGTGCTGGATTGGTATGAAAAAAAGATCGATCAGAAAAAACAAATGCTGGGCCCGATGAAGTGGTGGAATTTTGTTGACTGGAATAATTCATTCCCAGGCGGCACACCCGATGGCGCTGATGATGGTAACTCTGCTGTGATCACCCTGCAATATGTGATGACCTTACAGCAGGCCGCAGACCTGTTTGTGTTCTTCGGAAAACCTACCGAAGCGGCGCATTACAGACAACTGGCTGCTGAGTTGAGCAAGGGTACCTATCAACAATGCTTTGATCTGAAAAAAGGATTGATGGCGAATACACCGTTTAAGAAAACGTTTAGCCAGCATGCAGGTATCATGGCTGTATTAACCGGTGCTGTTCCTGAAGCAGACAGAAAAACGGTAATGAAAAAAGTATTGTACGATACATCCCTTAGCCAGGCAACTTTCTACTATCGGTTTTATCTCAACCGTGCATTAAAGAAAGTGGGCATGGCTGATATGTATTATTCAGAACTGAAACCATGGCGTGGAATGATCGAGAACGGGTTAACTACTTTCGCAGAAAACCCGGATCCAACACGTTCTGATTGTCATGCATGGAGTTCAAGTCCCAATTACGATTTTTTTGCTACGATCTGCGGCATCGTTCCATCCAAACCCGGATTTGCTGCGGTGCGTATTGAGCCTGCTTTGGGTGAATTGAAAGAAGTAACGGGTAATATGCCACATCCTGATGGAAATATTATGGTTTCATTAAAACGGAAAGGAGCCAATGGGGTAGAAGCAAAGATCAGTTTGCCAAAACAGCTTACCGGTGATTTTATATGGAAAGGAAAAACGGTGAAACTAACAGGAGGAGAGCAGACAATCAATTTATAATGCATATCAAAGTCACTTTGCGAACAGTCAGGGATTTTTAATCAATGAATACATGAATTTCTAAATACGATAGCCTGATGAAAAAAATAGTAGCGGGCATTATTGCTTTACTCTTCATTCATATCTGTCCTGCGCAACAAAGACCGAATGTGATCTTTATTCTGGCAGATGATCTTGGCTATGGAGATCTGAGTTGCTATGGGGCCACCAAAATGCATACACCTAATCTTGATAAACTTGCAGCAGAGGGTATACGCTTTACAGATGCCCATTGTACTTCGGCCACCTGCACACCATCGCGTTATGCATTAATGACGGGACAATATCCCTGGCGTAAACAGGGAACGGGTGTGTTGCCGGGTGATGCGGCATTGATCATCCCAACAAATAAAATTACGCTACCGAAATTGTTTCAACAGGAAGGTTATCAAACCGGTATTGTTGGTAAATGGCATCTGGGTATCGGTAACAGTGTCAATAAAGAATGGAACGGCGAGTTAACACCGGGGCCTAATGAAACAGGCTTTGGATATTCTTTTATCTTTCCAGCCACGGCAGACAGGGTGCCAACGGTATTTGTAGAGAATCATCGTGTGGTGGCATTGGATAGCCTTGATCCGATACAGGTAGACTATCAAAATAAGATCGGGAATGACCCAACCGGAAAAGAACATCCTGAATTATTAAAGATGCGTTCTTCACCCAACCATGGCCATGATCAAACTATCGTGAATGGCATTGGACGTATCGGGTATATGAGTGGTGGTAAAAAAGCAAGATGGGTTGATGAAGAACTCTCGTTTACTTTTTTAGCAAAAGCCAAACAGTTCATCAGTACGAATCAGCAAAAACCTTTCTTTCTCTACTTCGCGTTAACAGAACCGCATGTGCCCAGGATGCCGGCAACCATGTTCAAAGGGAAAAGTGGTTTAGGATACAGGGGCGACGCGATCCTTCAATTGGACTGGACCGTTGGTGAGATCATGAAACAATTACAGGAAACCGGACTTGCAAAAAATACACTGATCATTTTCAGCAGTGATAACGGCCCTGTTCTGGATGATGGTTATGAAGACGAAGCCGTTACAAAACTGAATGGCCATACCCCTTCCGGAGAATTGAGAGGTGGGAAGTACAGTGCTTACGAATCAGGCACAAGGGTTCCATGGATCATGCGCTGGCCGGGAACGATCAAACCCGGTGTATCAAAAGCAGTGGTCAGTCAGATAGATCTGTTGGCTTCATTTGCTGTATTATTTAAAAAAACATTACCGGCCAATGAAGCATTCGATAGTGAAAATATGCTGGATGCTTTGCTAGGCAGGTCCGTGAAAGGCAGGGAAGTGTTGATCGAGCAGGGCGGAGCTTTATCTATCCGCAAAGGTGATTGGAAACTGATCGAGCCGAGGGAAGGGCCATTTAAAAATACATTGACCAACACAGAGCTTGGTAACATGCCGGTGCCCCAGTTATTTCATTTGTCAGAAGATATTCGCGAACAAAATAATGTTGCAGAAAAATATCCGCAAAAAACAGAAGAGTTGATGAAACTATTGCAAAAGATCAGGCAACAAACTGAAAAAAATAAAAACTAACTCATTAAGCTTACTGATGTACGCCTGATGGATCAATGGAAATACCATCTGGAAATACCGGCATTCCGTTTTTTTCAGCCACAGGCATACAACTGAACATCCATTTAACCGGCGATTGCCAATCAGCCGATTTGAAAGAACTGACCGGTAGTTTCAGTAGTACCGTATTCCATCCTTTTTGCAATGTAACGGTAGTTGGTTTGCGATATTCATAACCCTCATCAATCAATGGGGTTTCCATTCCTTTGTTTTTTCTGCCGGGCTTACTCCATAAGGGTGCAGGAATCTCTTTGTTGTTTAACCAGATCTTACTTTCCCGGTTATCCCATTTGCCGGAATCCGGTGTAGCGGTATTATTACTGCGTGAAATATTATAGAAACTGATCCATAAACCTATGTTCTGTTCATACGCACTGAAGATCTGTGTAAAAGCATAATAGGTTGTATTCTCTTTCGGATCCGGTAAATGCGATCCGATCATAGGTGCCCAAAAATGGCGTAAAAAAACAGTGCCACCATAAACAGATGTTGCGGTAGTCAATGATGCGTTATCCGGTATTGTATGGTTTTCAGGAGCGAAAACCTTTGTCAGATCTCCCTGGTTATTAAAAGGGCCGATCAGTTTCCAATGGATATTAGATTGTTTCACATACGGGAATGGGAGAGAAGCAAAATACAATTGTTGATGATCAAGCAGCCGGGCCTCAAATTCTGTAAACGCTTCATATCGCTCCGTTCCGGGCTTGTCAATATCCGATAGATATTTTTTCCATCCACCCCCTTTCCAGCTTCTCTCTGCCAGTGTAAGCATTTCAGGAAATACAGGGTTCATGGTCAGGATATCTTCTTCTTTTGATACACGCCTGTCGGGCCATACACAGGCAATGGCACCCAGCTTTTCACTGTCGCCTTTACTTACATCACAGATCATGTGGTTGAATACTGATACTACGCCATCGATCGGATCGTGATGGTTAACATACAAGTGGCGTGAGTCCAATGCAGGCATGCCCGGTTTGGTAAGGGTTTGGCCGTTCCACATTTGCAGAACCGTTCCTTTGGGCAGCACACCACCCGGATCCCAGGCGATCACTTTTTTGCCCAGGCTTTTTACCAGTGCAGCTATTTCAGGCAGAAAATCTTTGTTTGTGATCTTCACTTCATCACCCCCAATATGGATATAGGGCACATCCAGTTCCTTACATACTTCTGTGATGATGTTCTTACAATAGATCAATCCCTGCACACTTTGCATATCAACACTCATCGCTCTTTTGAATGCGGCACTATGGCCTGGCATATCGATTTCAGGGATCAGGGTGATAAATCTTTCTTTACAATATTGAACCAGGTCTTTTACTTCTTCCAATGTATAATAGTCACCGGGATTACGCAGCATATTGGAATCGGCAGTGAGTTGCGGGTATAACCTGCTTTGCAAACGCCAGGCAATATCTTCTGTAAGATGAAAATGAAAGATATTCATCTTGTAACGCGACATAAGATCGATCTGCATTTTCAATTGGCGGATGCTCTGGAAATTTCTCCCAACATCATGCATCAAACCCCGCCAGGCAAATGCCGGTTTATCTTTGATATAACATCCGGGAATAAAAACACCATCCCGCATCAATTGGCGAAGTGTTTGCAATGCATAAAAGATCCCGACAGCCGATTCGGCATACAGGTTCACTTCAGATGAATCCGTTTTGATCTCATACGCTTCTTCTGAAAGATATTTCTCATCCATTTTCTTATACCGCAACCGGATACTGTGGCGAGAACTGTTTTGATCTTCTGTATAACGGATATTTTTTTCTTCAAGCAGGTTCTTTAATAAAGGAAGCTGGGCTTTCAATACATCATCAGAACGGATAGCCATTTTTTCAAACAAAGGAAATGCCGTACCCGTCCATTGACTGATAGCTGGTGCAGGTAAAAGTGATGGCTGGATGGAAAGATCATAGACTAACGGGAATAGGATCTTTTTCCAAAGCATATATCCTTTGCCGGTAAGGTGGAGGCCGTCATTGGTTAAGGAAGGGTTCATCCGGTTATTGGCATCAACAAATCTGGAAAAAAGGTCTACATACTTAGCGGGTCCCTTCGCACAGATATTTTTCAACAAACTATTTAACTGAATGATCGAATCGGTTTTGTTTACATGCGTACTGAATTTATTGAATTGCGCATTTACCGGTAAGATACTTTGTATATAGACTTTTGTCTCGGGGCTTTTATCTGAAAACTGTGTAATGATCTTTTGGATATTGTTAGCCACAATATTCACTGCAGTACCTCTTGCCAGATCATTAACGCCGATCAGCAGGAAGAATTTGGAAGGGTGCATGGAAGTCATCTCATCTAACCTGTCTATTACGCCTTGTGATACATCGCCACTGATCCCGCGGTTAACTATATTCAGATCGTTGAACAATTCCTGCCACTCACCACCATCCGTGATGCTGTTGCCACAAAAGATGATTTTTCCTTTTACGGCAGGCATGGTTTGAAAATGACTTGCCCGCTGGTCGTAATAGGTAGTATGTTCCTGCGCAGTAAGTCCGGCTGTACAGGTGCCGATCATTATCAGGGAAAAAAGATAGCGGAATTTCATCGGAGTGATTTAGAAGTGGATAGAAGGATCACCATTTGTCCGTTCTGAAAGGAGAAGCCGGCAAGCCTGCAGCATTGATCAGGTTCGCATCAAAAGGATCATCTTCCCATGCATACCGGGCGGCTATCGGATTAGTTACTTCAGTAGCCGATAACCACAATTCATTTTTCTTAAACTGTACGGTTGCAGGATAGAAGATCCTGTCAGCACCACAGATCATTATTCTGCGAAGCTGTTCTCCATCTTTGGTACTTAAACCGGCGGCCGCATTGCTGAAAGAAATAACTATCTGTTTTCCTTCCGTTCTGAAAGATTGTACAACCGGCCCGCCGGGAATGATTTTTTGTTGATACACATTCGCCAATGCCGCTCTGGCAGCCCGTTCACCCACTGTTTTTTTATTGCGGGGGTGCACATCTGTAGCATGACCAAGATCTAAGGTTACAACCGTAGAAACATGGGTAAGTTCTTTGGAGAGTTCGGATTGTACTTCCCGATAGGTTTCCCAATCCCGTTTAACAGAAGGCAATTGGATGATGATAAAAGGAAGCGCCGGTTCCTGAAAAGATTTCCGCCAGCTGTTGATCAGCAAGGCAAGTTTTCTTTTGTTGAGGGAAGGATCCATTTGAGAACTGTCTGCCGTAAAAGTGGCATTGGATTCTCCCTGGTACCAGATCACACCTTTAATGGCCAGCTTTTTTAAAGGGGCTATCGCTGCCTCAAATAAAAAACCTGGCTGGTAAGGGTGAGCAGGCATAGGACTATCCGGCGCTTCTTCTTTCCAGGCAATCAGATTCTGCATTACCCTTTCTGCGGTCCATACCGGATATAATGGATGATGAAGCCAGCGAGTTCCTGCCAGCGGAGATAAGATACTGTCTGATGCCAGTTCGCTAAATGGCAGATAGGTTTCTACAGGCACACCACCAATCGAATTATTGATGAGGCCGATCGGAATATGCATCGATTGCTGCACCGTGTTGCCAAAAAAATAGCCTACTGCAGAAAAAGCTGCCACTGAAGCAGAATCACTTGTTTTCCATTCTTTGGTTGTATAAAAATTTGCGGTTGTCAGGGAACGTAGAAAAGACAGCGGATATCTTTGATTGATCGGATTGAGTGTTCCCTCCCAATCGGATAAACGCAATTGATCATTTTTACTTTGCAGCAGAGCCATGTCGGCGTCGAATGACTGGTTTACGCGAAAGCGCATATTCGATTGCCCGGCGCAGACCCATACATCTCCGATCAGGATATCACGGACGATCAGGGTATTGCTGGCTTTGATCTCCAGTGTATAAGGGCCGCCTGCCGGCATGGATGGAAAACGGATCTCCCATTCTCCCTTCACAGCATGGGTAGTGACTGTTTTTCCGGCAAAGGATATGGTTAGTGTTTCATTGGGGGTTGATTTCCCCCAAATATGTATCGGAGCATTTCGCTGCAATACCATATGATCAGTAAACAGGGGAGAAACAGATACCGTTGCAGAAACGGTTGTACATAAAAACAGACAGAGGGTTACTGCCTGTAAAAGGCGGGGGAGTTTTGGCATGGATAACAATTATTCGAGGAGCTTCCTCATTTTGATCGTTCTGTCAAAATGCACTTTCAGGTGCCTTTTCATGGCATCCCTGTATTTTTCAGGATTACCGTTTTCCAGTACTTTCACAATAATGCTGTGTGTGACATAGTTTTTCGGTAATTCTTCTTCTTTCAGCTTCAAGCCCTTATCGTGCACATATTTAAAGATCGGCAGCAACATAGATTGGAAGCGGAGTAAGGTATTGTTACGGGCTATCGCATAGATGCGGCCATGGAACCTTGCTTCAAAGTCCATTTCAAAATCTTCTTTATAGTCTTTTTCTGTTTTCAGGATGGCTTTCAGGTCAATAATATCCTGTGGTTTGATACGGGCAAAAACCAGTTCCGCAATCCCCATCTCAAGGGCAAGGCGCATTTCAAACATATCCTGTAAGGTCTCTTCACTGAGGATCTTGGGTTGGAGTAGTTTGTCAAGGCCGATCAATAGATCAGGCTCTGTCAGAATCATTCCTTTATTCTTCTTCGATTCAATTAAACCTATGGTCTTTAGGCGGGTAAGTGCTTCACGGATCACGGTCCTGCTCACACCCATGGCCTCACACAATTCATTTTCTTTGGGTATCGGATCGCCACTGCGCAGATCTTCTTTTTTGAAAAGATCCAGCAGTTTGGTCTCTACCTGGTCGGTAAGCGAATAGTTAACGATCGGCCTTAATTTACTCTGTAAATTTCTGGTACCTTCTGCTTTGCTCATGTGGGTATCTTTGATTTGGATAAAGATATTTCATTTGCAGTTAATGGAAACAAAATTATGTATTATGTATTACATATTATATGTTTGCTAAAAATAATTTTATGAAAATAAGGTTATCGCCACTCCATCTATGGCTGCCGGCGGCCATTCTTTTTGGTGGAAACGCCTTTTGTCAGCCATCCTCACCCACAACTGTTATGGGTGTTTCGCAGAACATTGTACCGGCGCTGATCAATAAAAAAGAGAACCCCGTGATCAGGATCCAGGTGCCGGTTTACAGCGAGGCAGAACAGGTTCTTTCTGAACTGACGATTAGCCTGAAAGGCACGACGGATATCAATGATATCAGATCGCTCCGTCTTTTTTATACAGGTTCTTCTGCACAGTTTGCCACTAAAAATCTTTTTGCCGCTGCCATACCTTCCGATAAGTTGATCTCTTTTAAAGGAGAATTGAAATTACCCAGAGGCACACATTATCTCTGGCTTTCCGCAGAGCTGAATACCACGGCCGGTCTTCTTCATCATATTGATGCAGTACCTGTTCGTATGGTGCTCAATGGAAAAACAGTGGATCAATTTGCAGATTTTGCCAGGAGCTATCAGCGTATCGGTATCTCTCTACGTAATGCAGGTGATGATAAGATAACCAGTTACCGGATCCCCGGCTTAACAACCACAAAAGCAGGAACCCTGATCGCAGTATATGATATCCGGCATAACAGCAGTGTGGACCTGCAGGAAGACGTGGATGTTGGCATGAGCAGAAGTGTGGATGGTGGCAATACCTGGGAACCTATGCGTGCCATCATGGATATGGGCACGTATGGAAACAAACCGCAGGATCAAAATGGGATCGGTGATCCTTCTGTATTGGTGGAT
>CBHRAM010000121.1:0-9325 GCA_966076165.1 uncultured Chitinophagaceae bacterium | reverse complement strand
CATACACCATATTCACTTCTGTTGTATTTACCATCTTTACGGTTATCGCGGGGAATGGGAGAACAGATCACAGGAATAGCACCTTTTGCTTTTGCTTCATTTACAAATTTGCGCATATACCATCCGTAACTGTAAACGATCTCTTTCATTTTACGGATCGGGTTGTAAATTTCTGTACTGTCATTGCCCACACCTTTGATCGTTCCTCTTGCACGGGCTGTATCATCCAGAGGACTGGCATCATTATGGCCAAATTTTATGAGTACATAATCACCTTTGGTTAGCGTTTCCAGAATCTTATCCCATCTTCCATCGGTGATGAATGTTCGGCTGCTTCTTCCGCCGATTGCGTGATTGCGGACGCTGATCTTATTTGTGTCAAAATGTGCATCGATCACGGTGCCCCAGCCCCATTGGCCGTTCTTACCTGAACCGTCGCTGTTCTTTACGGTGGAGTCGCCGATGATGTAGAGAACAGGTTTATGAGTAATCAACGTAAAGGAAACTAATACGGCTGATAAGATTAATATTGATAATGCATTTTTTTTCATGGCGATTTTTTATTGCACGCAGAGGCGCAAGGCGCAGTTTGATTACTATTGTTTGAGACGCTCTTCTACTTCTTTGGGTTGCGGTTTTGCGGAGGGTTTTATTTTTTGAATATCGAGCACTACATTATTGAACTTCCAGCCCTTGGTGTATTCAACAGGGCCATAGGCATCAGCAGAAATTTTCGAATGGCTATAGTTGAAATTGATGAGAAGAGATTGTTCCAGTCCTACTACACTAAATACATTCTGCACATTGGTAGCATTAACGTTGGAAACATAGATGTCTTTTGCATGCGGGATCCCTCTTTCAACCGGGGTTACTTTCTCCAGCATGGATTTCCAGTGTGCCGGTAATGTTTCGTAAGTATAGCCTTTGGGTAATTCAGAATAGCTGTAAGATGGGTTCCAGTTCAGAGTGTAATTGAAAACATATTTTACGGAGTCCATGGTAACATTTTGGAAATAGATATCTTCAATGGTACCTCCACGTGTGGTGGCAGATTTGATGCGTAACCCATTATCGGTATGTCTTGCCACCAGATCGGTTGCCAGTACATGCCTGATGCCGCCGGATGTTTCACTGCCTAGAGTGACCAGTCCCCCACCTTTGCGTGCCAGGCATTTTCTGATCACCACATATTCTGTGGGGCGGTTCACGCGAAGACCATCCCAATCGCGTCCTGCTTTTAAACAGAAATTATCATCGTTACAATCTATATCGCAATTCTGTACCAATACCCATGAAGAAGAATCGATATCAATTCCATCCGTACTCGGGCCATTGCCATCTTCATTGTTTTTTATGATGATCCCATCTACTGTCAGATGATTGGAATAGAGCAATTGCACCGTCCAGAAACCGGCATTCTTAAATGTGAGACCTTTGATCTGTATATCCGATGCGTTCTGCACCAATAAAGTGCGAACGCGTTTGGCATCATAATCCACTATCCAGCGCAGGCCCTTGGTATCATAGTCTTTACGCATTGTCCAGTATTTATCCCAACAGAATTTTCCCCTCGCATTAATGGTTCCTTCTCCGGTTACAGCTGCATTTTTTACGTTGATGATATTGATGAGTGCGGCGGGCCATTTCATTTCAATACCGGCAATACGGGTATCGATCTCAGGGTAGTCATCAAAATTTTGTGAGCCCAGGACCAATACGGTTTTATCTATGCGGAGATGTACGTTGTCTTTGAGAAAAAGAGATCCACTTACATACGTACCGGGCTGCAGGGTTACCACACCACCGCCTTTGGCTGCGCAGGCATCAATGGCTTTTTGAATAGCCGGAGAACTGAGTGTTTTCCCATCCGCTACTGCGCCATAATCATTGGCTGAAAATATTTTGGTGATTGACGGAAATGACCTGGCACCTACCTTAGTTACCCAATCCGGTTTTTTATTCTGTGCATGCAGAATGGTTGAAACAAGTAAAAGCAGTAAAGTGATCGTCCTGATTTTATTCATGGGGGTTTGCTGTTTGAAACGGGAATAAACGGGATGACAGCAGGCAGTAGGATCCGGGTGAACCCTGTGTAGCATGGCAAGCCTCCCTTTACGATCCTAAAGTAGTCATTCCTTTATTTTCATCTGTCCTGAAGCATCCTGAAGCATTTTTCAACACAGAGCACACGGAGGGGCAGAGGTTCACAGAGGTTATTGATTGGCCAGTACCTCGAATTCTTTGCGGGTAACCGTAAAGACGGTTCCGTGGCGGGTTCCTTTGGGGAAGCTGACTTTGTCGGAGATATCGGTCCAGTTGACCAGGTCTTTAGAACTCACCGCTCCGTACTGATGATCGCGGTATTTATCAAAATATACGATCCATTCCCCGCCTATCTTAATAGCGGTTGGCCCTTCTGCCCAGTAATTACCGGTGATGGGTTTGGATGGCCCGGAATAGTCTCCGGTTAGTTTTGTGGATAGAGCCGTCCGGATATTTTTTTGTGGAACCGGTTTGGGTGTTTCATCTTTCAGGAACATGACAAATTGTTTATCATCGGGTATAATGGTTGCATCGATCACATTAAAACCTTTATCATACAGCATGGCTGTTTTGGTATAGGTCTTAAAATCTTGGGTAGTGGTATAATAGATCCGGTGATTATTGCCATTCTCCACTTTGGCGTCTGCCGGATATTTTCCTGCGATCGTGGTGGCCCAATAGATCATGTATACTTTTTTGGCTGCATCATAGGTAATTTCCGGTGCCCAGCAATTCTTCGCAGAATCTTCTGTTTCCATTACAGGGATATATTGTTGCTCACTCCAATGCACAAGGTCCTTTGAAGAAGCATAACCAATGCCCCGCTCTTTCCAACTAACGGTCCATACCATATGAAACTGCCCATCACCCCCACGAATGATACAGGGGTCCCTCATAAGTTTATCCTTACTCAACACAGGTTGCAGAAAAGAACTATCATGTTTGAATGTTTTCCATTGAAACCCATCCTCACTCCAGGCATAATGCAATCCATCTGCTCCATTATTGATAAAATAACTAAAGAGGTATACTTGATCATTTTGAGCAAATACAGCGGACTGTAAAAAAATAAAAAACAATAAGCTGCCAAACCGTATCATTCCCTTATTATGCATTGTTCAAATTTGAAGAAGTAAGATACAAATCAATCGCTGCTCTTCATCCGGAATATCACAAAAAAAAGCCAGCAGTAGAAACTGCCGGCTTATCACGATTGCTTGCTTAATAACTATTTTAATAGCCGGGGCTTTGTGTATATAAGCCGGGGGCTGCATCTAACTGTGATTGTGGAACCGGGTAGATCACATAATTGGCTACTACCGGACTGATCCTTTTCTGCACATCTTCTACCGCGATCCATGCATTCATGGCCGTGATCAGGTTTCCGCTTCTTTGCAGATCAAACCAGCGGTTTCCTTCATCTGCAAATTCTTTTCTTCTCTCGTCATATAATTGTGCCAGTGTTACATTGGTTCTGGGGGTTAGTCCTGCCCTTGTACGTACTGAATTCACGATGGCATCCACATCAGCCTGTGTTCCGCCCGGTGCACCTTTTAAGATACACTCAGCTTTCATCATCATAATATCTGTGTAACGGATAGCGATAAAATTCTCACCCCAGTCAAACCGGCTGGCGGCGGGTGCTTTGGTTACATCGAGGTATTTTTTAAAGAAAGGCCTTACTTCTGTACTTCCTGCATTGGTAAAACCGGTGGTCAGTATGGTAGCTGTTTTACGCACATCTCCTGTTTCATATGAGTTTACCAGGTTTGCAGATACCGGAATGATCTCAAGGCTTCCGTTTGAATTAGGGATTCCCAAAGAAGTAAAATACGTATTCGGTGTCAGGCCCCAAACATAGGTTGCACCTAATACAGGGTTCTGTCCGCTTACATACATCACATCAAACACCGCTTCTTTGTTACCGGTTGGTGTTGGACTCTGGTTTGCATAAGAGAAAATATTGGCATAGTTGGTATTCATCGCAAACTGGTTGCTGTTGATGATGTCCTGGATCAATGGCATCGCCAAAGCCCATTCGTTGGATGCCAGACCCGGTCCTTCCACACCATAGGTCGGTCCGGAACGGGCCATATACACCTGGGCCAATGTTCCTTCCGCTGCATACTTGGTGGCACGTCCCACATCTGTTGCAGAATAAGCAGGGAATGTACCGGTGTAATTGGTGGGCAGATTGGTTACTGCATACTGAAGGTCTGCAATGATGAATTTATAAATATCATCCACTGAACTGCGGGCAATACTGTTAGCTTCTGTAGCTACTACCGGATGATCGATCAAAGGAACTTTTCCAAAGTATTTAACCAGATCAAAATAGAAGAACGCCCTTAAATATCTGGCTTCTGCAGATAAACGTGTTGCCAAAGCCGTTGAGCCCACATAAGAACTGTTCTTAGTGATCTGGTCCAGGATCGTATTGGCTTTGAAGATGCCGTTAAAATCGGCATTCCAGGCTTCTTCCACATATACATTCGGTGCAATACCGGGAGAAAAATTATTGATCGGGTCCCAATCACGAACGGTAACCGATACACCGTAAATATTATCCGACCGGATCTCTGAAAGATTCAGTAATCTGTCGGGATAACCTCTTAATGAATTGTACACAGCATTCACACCCTGAATAAAATCGCTGGGTTGCTGATAGAACGTTGAAGTAGTTGCGGTTGAAATAGGTATCTGGTTCAGGTCCTTGCTGCAGGATGCGAGGATGAACAGAAATGCTATGATGAATATCTTTTTCATTTTGCTTAGAATTAACATGGTTAGAAGGTAATGTTTACACCGATGATGAGAGATTTAGCCAGTGGCAAACCACCATAATCACCGGCTTCAGGATAAGATCCGTTGGAGCTTATCGTTGTATTGGCTGCTTCCGGATTTAACCCATTGTAATATTTATCCTTCCCAAAGAAATTTTCCAGAGTGAGGTACACCCTTGCACCGGATATGAAGGAACTCTTCACAATATGCTTCAGGTTATAACCTAATGTGATGTCGCGTACACGGATATAATCAGAGGAATACAACCAATCTGTTCCTGCTACAAATCCAAATGTTGAATAGGCTTTACTGAAACGGCCCGCACCCTGGTTATCAGGAGAGATCCATCTTTGTGTATAAGAAGCCGGTGCATTATCCGTAAACCCTTGTCCTGTGCGGGTTATGGCCCGTCCCAGTTGAGAGTAGATAGAACCACCCCACTGTCCCTGTACCAAAATACTCAGATCAAAATCTTTATACCGGAAAGTATTGGTTACACCATAAGTGAAATCGGGGTTGGGATGACCTACGATCATTTTGTCCGCTTCGGTGATCACACCATCGCCGTTAAGATCATAAAATTTAGGATCACCTACTGTTTCGCCTGAACCGTACACCGCTACTTTCTTATTCATATCATCCTGTGTGAGGAAACCGATCTGCTGTACCACATAGATACTGTTGAGCGGAGAGCCTACCCGTAAGATCTGATCGGATACTTCAAACCCGTTAGGGATGATGATCTGCGTCTGGCCCGGTGCTAATGCTACGATCTTATTGCTGTTATGACTCAGGTTAACAGAAGTATTCCACTGGAATTTACCCACCAGGTTACGTGAATTGATCTGTAATTCCTGGCCTATATTTCTTACCGAACCGATATTATTCAGATAGGTCTGGAAACCGGTAGCTTCCGGAACCTGTACATTCAATAACAATTGTGTGTTCAGTTTATTATAGTAATCGATAGATCCTGTGATCCGGTTATTCAGGATACCGAAGTCAAGGCCCACATCAAAGGTCTGTGATTTCTCCCACTGCAGGTTCGGATTAGCCAATACATTCGGTGCCTGGCCGATAGCAGTTGCCGGTGTTGTTCCAAATACATAACTACCGGTACCTAAGGTAGCAATGCTGGCATAATCATTCGGCAGGTTGTTATTACCATTCACACCATAACTGGCGCGCAGTTTCAGGTTAGTGATCACGGGAACTGATTTCATAAAGCTCTCCTGACTGATCCTCCAGCCTATTGAAGCAGATGGGAAAATACCATATTGGTTATTGATACCAAAACGGGAAGAACCATCTCTACGTAAGCTGGCAGATAATAAATACTTGTCCTGATAGCCATATTGTAAACGGCTGAAATAAGAGATCAATACGCTTTGTGTTGAAGTGGTATTTCCGGTTACAGCTGCAGCAGCATTCAATGTTTGAATCACGGCGCTGGTATATCCTCCGCTTGAACTTAAGCTGGTTCTGTCGAAACGGTCAAGATTATACGATTGTCCAAGGAGCACATTTAAACTATGTACACCTTTGATCACGGTATTATAACTCAATGTATTCTCATTCACAAAAGTCTGTCTCCGGTAACTGCTGTAAGAACCCGAAGTGGCCGCCAATAAATTATTGGATCCTGTAAAGGTTCTTGCCAACTGTGTTCCGGCAGTGATATACGGATTATAGGAATTTGAAATATTGTCTGTATTATCCAGGTTAACGGAAGTTTTGAAATTCAGGCCCTTGATGATTTCATAATCACCATACACAGTAGCCAGTGTACGATAGCGTTTGGTGGTACCGATATTGTTCTGCAGTTTACCCAGTGCTGCGTTATTACTGTTACTCCAGAGATAGCTGGCATTCTTACCGATATTAAAGTAAACACCCATGGTATCTTCCTGAACAGGTGTTGTACTTAATGCCTGGTGAAAAATAGCATCCTTACCTTCTACACCCGGATCCTGTGTAACAGAATAGGAGGGTGCAATATTTACCCCGAATTTCAGTTTACGTGAAGCATTGAATTCTACATTCGCCCTTGCTGAATAAGATTTATACCCAAGGCCGATCACGTATCCATTCTGATCCGCATAGTTTCCTGAAATAAAATATTTGATCGCATCCGATCCGCCGCTGGCAGAAACTTCGTGGTTTTGCATCAAGCCTTTTCTTTCAATCACATCCTGCCAATCCCAGAAAGCCAATCCGGGATGTCCGGGTAAGGCCCAGCGTGGATCCAGCATATAAGCCGTACTTACCTGCGTACCGGTCAATCCAATTTTAGCCTGTCTTGTAGCAGCATTGTCATTTGCGGTAGCTCCTGCTGAACCATATTTCAATACATACGCTGCATTGATCATTTCTGTGGCACGGTCGATCCATTCCTGGCCATTGAGCATCTGCAATTTTTTTGCAGCCTCATTATAACCCATATAAGTATTAAATGTGATCTTGGCTTTCCCGGCCTGGCCACGTTTGGTGGTGATCAATACAACACCGTTTGAGGCCCTTGACCCGTATATCGCAGCGGCAGCAGCATCTTTCAATACTTCCACACTTTCTATATCATTGGGATTGATATTATCCAAAGGGTTACCGGTAGAGAAACTTCCGTTACCGGTATTGCTAGAGTTAACAGATAAAGGAAAACCATCCAATACATACAATGGCTCGTTACCACCACTGATCGATCCGGAGCCACGCACCTGTACGCTAAAAGCTTTCCCGGGTACACCTGTTGTCTGCTTCACCGTTACACCGGCTAACTGGCCCACTAAAGCCTGGTCAACACGTGTGATGGCCCTTTCATCAAGGTTTTCATTTTTTAAGGTACTCACCGCTCCGGTTACACTTCCTTTCTTCTGTGTACCATATCCCACCACAATTACTTCATCCAGTTGCTTGGTGCTTTTGTCGAGGGTTACAGATACTTCATTACCGGATACATTTACCGTTTTCTCACCAAAATTCACATGTGAGATCAAAAGTTGTATAGTTCCTGCACCGGAAACCGTGATCGTAAAAGTTCCTTTTACATCTGTTCTTGTTTTGGTGGCAGCTCCTTTTACAGACACAGTAGCATCAGCAACAGGAAGCCCGGCATCATCGGATACCGTTCCTTTTATTTGCCTTTGCTGTGCGAAAATGAGTAGAGGAGATAAAATAAAAATTACTACAAAGAGTAGGGAATTCCTTTTCATATGGCAGCATTATGGTTTTAAAATCGAGACAAATTATTCCGATTTATATCCCCAATCATCCTGCACCATCCTGCATATAGTATCCTGCACCTTCCTGCTCCAAAGACAAATAACAACCAAAACAGCAAATCGTTAGTTTTTACCTGTACTGATAATCATGCATATCAGAAAAACAGCAGATTCGATAGCAGGCTGGTGTCCCTATCATCAACATCAGTTGTGTTTAAAACACATTATCAATAACCGGCCTGCTATATAACTCTTTACCAGCAAGGGTTTTAGGAGATCCAAAATAGAAGAAGAGTGTTCTTTTTATGGGTGAAGAGATTTTCGTCGGTTCGCTTTTCGGTCCGAGTGAAGACGTATTATAATTAATATTCAATGCCAGTTTGGAACCGATAGCTGGTATACAATCCAGAAAACTGATATTACCAACAGGTAATTCAGGATGAGGTTTTACACCTGTTAACCCATAAAAATCAAATAGACGAACATATAGACCCGTATCCTTACTGGCTACATAGAATTTTCCTTCAACGGTACTGAATTCCATCCAGCTCACTTCTCCATAATATCCTTTAAACTCCGGATAGATCAATGGCGGATAACCGGTTTGTGTATTGTTATACAGGTTCTGCCAGACATTGATCTCCGTCCCTTCTAAGCGGTTCTTCCATTGACGGTAGGGCCCCTTGCCCAGCCATTTAGCACCGAGAACAAAATTTTCAGGGTATTGAAAACTAACACCCGCAAATGGGAAAGAACCGTTCAGTAAGTATTCATATTCCAGACTTACCCAGCCACTGCCATACATTGTCCATCTTGTGTATTTCAGGTTTCCATCGTAGGTAAATTCTGCAACGCTGTTCTTTCCTTCCTTGTATTCTTTTGAAGAGACCAGGTTTGCATTGCCTTGTACCAGTACCGGGCCTTTTGCAAAAGACAAATTATCCGAAGATGAATTCTTTGTACCATTCAGCATGCCGTTTCGTTTACTAAGCATAACAGATACCTCGCCACCTTTCAACACATAACTGGTATCTGTTTCTATGAGCGATGTTGTACTGTCATTCATCACAATAAGATCCTTTACTAAGGCTTCATTGGTTTTAACCTTCCATACCCATTTATAGATCTCATTCTGCATCGGATCTCTGGCTACCAACACCAATGCATCATATTTTGTATAATCAGCAGGCAGGTTTAAGACGATGCTCCCTGTTGCAGAAGGGTTTACAGAAGAAATACTTCCCTTTCCCTTCTGTTCAACCGTATAGCCTGCAAAACGG
>CBHRAM010000120.1:0-9386 GCA_966076165.1 uncultured Chitinophagaceae bacterium | reverse complement strand
CACTGGCAAACACCACAAAAAATTCTGCCAGACAAACTGAACCGATCACATAACGGGCCGATTTTCTTTTTGAGATCAGGGTACTGGTTACCAGGGCGCCCCAGCCACCACCGGCAAATGCATCCATGAATCCGCCAATACCTGCCAGCCAGCCGGCACGTTTTACTTTATCCTGCACAGATTTTTTCCGCAAGGCTTTTTTGATGATAAAATATCCGAGGTAACAGGTGTATAAGGCCAGTGGGATGCGCACATACGAAGAATACCGCTGTCCCACATAAGCTAAAAATGCACCGGCAATGGCTCCGATTATACCGGGTATCACCAGAGCTTTGAACAGTTTTTTATTGATATTACCAAAACGGTGATGGCTATAGCCGGATACCCCGCTTGAAAATACACGGGCCGAATGTACACGGCTGCTTACAATGGCCGGACTAACCCCATTCGCTAAAAGAAATGTAGTAGAGATCGTTCCATATCCCATACCCAGTGAGCCGTCTACCATCTGCGCCATAAATCCGGTGAGCAGCATGATGAGAAAAGAAGGGGTATCAATATAATCAGGCACCGACCTAATGGCATCAAATACCTGTGTAGAAGGGATAAGAGAAAACAAGGTATGCCCAACGATCATGAATACAAAAGCGAACAGGCACCATTTTACGATCTGTTGCCATTGCTTTTCTTTGGGCTTCTGCAGGTTCAGTTCATCCAGGGAAACTTTTTTGGCCACCAATACTTTGGTGAGATCATTCAGTTGTTTCACCTTATCCGAAAAATCGCCATTCAGTGTTTTGCGGATGGATTGCATATCATTCAGCACATCATCCATTTCTCCGGGGATGATCTCATTCAGTACTTCTTTTAAACGCTTGGCAATGGTAGGTGATTTCCCATTTGTGGAGATGGCGATCTTCAGGTTTCCTTTTGACACAACAGAGCTCAGATAAAAATCACAGAGCTCCGGTTTGTCTGCAACATTAACAAGCAATTTTTTCGCTTTTGCATCCAGCCTTACCTGTTCACTCACTTTCCTGTCATCAACACCTACGATCACCAGTTCCATTCCTTCGAGATCAGATGGGTCGTACCGCTTTTCTACCAGTTCAATATTAGCATGCTGTAATACCAGAAGTTTGATCTCATCAGAAATATGTTCGGCAACGAGTTTAACCGAAGCGCCAGGTGCATTAGAGATCACCGACTGTAGTTTCTCCATTCCCACATATCCTCCACCTACGATCAATAGCGTAAGGTTTTCCAGTTTAAGGAATACAGGGAACAGGTGGTTACTATCAACCGCAGGCTGCTGTTTTATTTTCGATGATGTGGGCTCCGTTGTGACCAAAAAATGGATTTATGCTGTAGAAAACCTTATTTGAGGCCTGAAATTAATAAAATTCTATCAAATTAGTAGACTTATCTTTTCCGAAGGTCGAGATTATGGAAATAAAACACCCTTGCGGCGCTGATATTTTTATAGGTATTACCGGCTGCCTGCTGCTGAAACAGGTTCATATAACCAAATTGGATATTATCACGGGCATTGATATGATAGCTGAATCCGACAAAAAAACGGTTCTGGTCAAAGTAATTGTAAACGATCTCTTTTCCAAAATTGACATGCACTTCATCATTTAACACAACAGACAGCGAATGGGGGGCGAAAGCATTTTTACTCAAAGGGAAGTTCAATAAAAAATTATATCTGACCTTCCAGTTATACCCATATCCTTCTGCCAGATGATCATTGTCTGCGATCTTACGTTTGAACTTTTCTTCCAGTCTCACCCATTGCATTAACCGAAGACGCGGAAATTTCGAATGCCATTGAACCTGCTGCCAGATCCGGTGTTCCGGCTGCGTAATATTCGCATGGTTATCCCCGGCGTAATTACTGATATATCCATAGCCCAAAGTAAGTTTCGTATTCTCAGTTACATAATAAGTCAGTCCTACCCTGGCTATGGATTGCGAGAAATTATTAACAAATGATTCTTTGGTACGCAACTGTATATCTGTCCATAAGCCCCATTTATCCGAAAGCCTTGATTGATTGAAATAACCCAACCATGCCTGGTTGATCGATTGTATTGTTTTGGTTGTTTGCGCAGATCCCATGCCTGCAAAACCCATATAGAGAATGACCAGAAAGCAAAACCGAAATTTCATAGATACAGCATAATTTATTTTGTTAGCAATCCATCCAGCGTAATGGCAACATAATAGAGCGATCCAATGGTTGGTCCCCCGGCATATTCAATATGCCGGTTATTCAATATATTGGTTCCCCCGATTTTTATGGTGGATTTATACGCCGGCAACCGTAAACTTATCTGTGCATCAATATTATTGATAGCATCGATATCTCCGGTAACCAGCGGGCTTTCCCATAAAAATGCATCCTGCCATTTCCATACAATATTAAATCCAAAATTCTTTGTAACCGCACGGTTTCCGAATGAAAAGTTAGAGGTCCACCTGGGCGTATTAAAGCCCGTCACAAAAAGATCCGGTGTGGTATTGCCTTTGATATTATTATAGTTCAGATTACCCGATACTGCATAGGTTTTATAGAACTGGTAGGTTACACCCAAAGAAGATCCATAGGTTATATACGTATTCCTTGCATTGGTATACACTCTGTAACGCTCCTGCCCTTTGCTGGCAGCATTTCCGCCACTTGCTGCAGTGGCATCGCGGTTCCTGTCGATCCTGGCAATTACCGACGCATCAGACCCGATCGTTTCACCTATGGGAACATATACCTGAACCTGTCCAAGAAAACCATCATATACATTAGAATAGGCATCTACATCAAGGATCAGTTTATTACCGAACAAAACGCTTTTGTAACCTACTTCAAAGGAATGGATCCCTTCCGGCCGGCCATCGGGCAAATTACCGGCCTGTAATAAACTACGGTTTGCCAAAGCAGCCGCATCCGTGTTACCTGCCGCTTTAACGGCTGCATTAAAGATGGCCACAGATGATTGCGTATAACTGTTATCGCGATAGCCTAACCCTTCATTGATCACCGGAAGAATACCTACGCGTTTCACCCGTCCGTTATTGACATAAGACAAGGCTTCAAACAAGGCAGGGAACCGATATCCCTGCTGGTAGGTAAACCTAAAATTATGTTTCTCCGCCAATGTATATACAGCTGCAAACCTGGGTGTATATTTTACAGGAAATTCAGGGTTATTGTCTACCCGAAGTGACCCGTTCAGTTTCAGCTTATCATTGAAAAATGTTTTGCTCAACTGAATAAAACCACCGAATTTTTTATAGTAAGTATTTTTACCAAAACTACCATCGGGTAAAGCCGTATTCCTATCAGCGATGGCACGGGTAAAATCTACAAAATCATTTCCATCAGGGATCAATGCATATACACGTGCATCGGCACCTATCAGGAGGTTTGCAAATTTTACGGCTTCTGTCAGATCCCACTGACCTTCTAGATGATATAAATTACTTTTCTGGATCAGCGCCGCACCACCTGTAACCGGTGCATTAGGTATGGCGCTTGATCTGATATCCCAGTTATTGATCTTTACAATAGAATCTTTCACAACAGTAAACCTTTCGGTACCCGGTTCTACCCTGCCGAGATCAGCCTGTTGACGTGCATACTGTGTAGCTGCGGCAAGATTGGCTGAGGTTAATGCACCACCGTGTGAACCTGCATAAGCAGTTAACGCAGATTTGTATTTAGCTCCCCAGGCAGTAGCGCTGCCACCTGTATACAGATCTAAATTATCAGCAAGTGGTTTTACATTATAAGAATCTCCGGTGTTTTCGCTTGATGTATACGCTTTGATCGTAAAATGGCTGCCTTTCAATTCGAGCTGATGGTTCTGTACCACCACATTATCCAGTTTCACTTTGTTACCCCGCTGAAATACGCCATCCATCTGGCCGATACGGTAAGAGTAGGTTAATTCAGTATGCGGGTTAAACCGATAATGCAGCGCTGCATCAAATTTGATATTGGACACTTTGGGATCAACCAGGTCTTTTTCCCAGTAACCGGTTCTGGCAACAGTTAATGTTTTATTCGCTACGCCGTCGATGGTCAGACCCGTTACTGAAACAGTATTACTGCCCGCCAGTGCGTCATCACCGTATTTATTCCATCCGTCGAATGCTGCATTGTTATCGCCGTCCAAAGCAGGAAAGCCCGGGTTTGCCGTGATCTTATTATTGGGGTTCTGATCCCTTCTCGTATCCGAGATCCAATCGGTGCCCTGCATATAGGATGCATTGATCTTAAATGCGAATTTATCGTTGTAAGCTTTGGCGTAACGGATAGCCGTTTCTGTTAAAAAACCGGCAGGATGATCTTTTCCGTCAACATGGTTTACGCCTGTTTTATGATATACACTCAACCCTTGTGAATTAAAAGGATTCCTGGTCAGAAGATTCGCCATCCCATTGATCGCATTCATTCCATACAAGGCAGAAGCGGCACCCGGTGTGATCTCCACACTCTGTATATCCAGTTCGGTTGGCCCAATGGCATTACCTAAAGGAACCCCCAATGTAGCTGCCTGCATATCGATTCCATCCACGAGTTGCATAAAACGGAAATTATTGGGGATATTAAATCCACGGGTGTTGGGCACTTTAAAAGTTAAAGAAGATGTGGTTAGTTGTACCCCTTTTACATTACCCAATGCATCATAAAAACTGGCAGCAGGCGTTTCTTTTAAAGCCCGCAGATCCAGTTTCTCAATCGCCACAGGCGAACGCAATATTTTTTCCGGTGTACGGCTGGCGGTTACCACTACTTCATTGGCTATATAGGTTTGGGTTGTTAATTGTATCGTGAGGTTTGTGCTGGTGTTCTTTACTGTCATTTCCTGGGGCGTAAAACCCACAGAACTAACAACAATGGTAAATGGCAGTTTCTGGTTAATGATCAATGAGAATTTACCGGTTGAATCTGTTGCGGTTCCCTTCGTTGTATTTTTTACAGAAACACTTACACCGGGCAAACCTTCATGGCCTTCTCCCACTACGCGGCCGCTGAGGATCAATGCGCCGTTCAGCTGGGCCTGTGAGACAAAGGGTGTTACTAAAATAAATAAAGCAAAAATATTTTTCATTGAATGATGTTTATAATTTGAGGATTGGAAAGTCAATACAGTTCCCTATCGCTCGGTAAACGACAGATACACTAAAGACTCCAAAAAAGAAATGGGTTGCCAGAAAGATGGCTACAGAAAAAGACCGGGTAAGTTCAACATCGTCTTTTAGAGTTTCTGATCATGATTCTTGGTTTGTTTTCACATTGAAGCTTTCAGATGAAAGCTGTTGAAATGCAAACATACTATATTCCTACTATTTTAGTAGACTTTTACTAAATTATTTTTTCACCCCCGCATAATACGCGGGAACACTTTTCAATACAGGAGCATTGAAGGATAGTACTACACAAAAAAATGGTCAAACTAAAATCATGCAGTAACCCAGTTTGCACGGAGGGAAAAATCGCCGAAGGTTTCATCGGCCGAACGTTGCTGGGCATAGATCTGAAACAGGCTGTCTAAAGACGCAAGTATTTCCTTTTCATCAATATTCTCTTTATAGATCTTATTTAACCTCTCTCCCACCCTGTCGCCACCCAGGTGCAGGTTGTAACGGCCCGGGCCCGTTCCTACAAACCCTATTTCTGCAGCTACGGAACGTGCGCAACCATTAGGGCAACCCGTCATACGAATGATCATTCCATCATCATTTATAGCGTGTTTATCAAGCAATACCTCGATCTTATCAATCAATGATGGAAGATATCGTTGTGCTTCAGCCAATGCCAGTGGACAAGTAGGCAAAGCAACACAGGCGATTGAATTCTTTCTTACGGGTGAACGTTTTTCACTATGTTCAATGATCTGAAATTCTTTCAGAACAGTATCAATGGTTTCTTTATCCTTATCCGCCACATCACTGATGATCACATTCTGGTTACAGGTAAAACGGAAATTGGCTTTTCCGGTTTTGGCCACTTCCTGTAATGCCGTTTTTAATGCAACGGTTTCATCATCCAGTACCCGGCCGTTCTCTACAAACACAGTATAGTACCATTGTCCGGTTTCATTTTGCTGCCAGCCATACAGATCGGCACGCCCGGTAAATTCAACGGGTACAACCGGAGCCAATGCAAAGCCTGTTCGTCTTTCAAGTTCTTCCTTATACCAGTCCAACCCATATTTATCAATCGTATATTTCAACCTGGCCTGTTTACGATCGCTGCGGTTGCCGTAATCACGTTGGATAGTTACGATCTCATAGATGGCTTTCATCAACTTCTCTTCATCATCCACAAAACCGATCAATGAAGCCAGTCTTGGATAGGTTTCTGCATTACCATGTGTGCTCGACAAACCACCCCCGATGGCAATATTGAAGCCTTTCAATTTTCCATCTTTTACCACCGCTATCAACCCTATATCATTGGCATAAACATCCACATCATTATTGGGTGGTATAGCTATCGCGATCTTGAATTTACGGGGCAGGTACCTGTCCTGGTATAAGGGATCCTCTTCTTCTTTTTTATCAACGATCTGTTCCTCATCCAGCCAGATCTCGTAATAAGCTTTGGTTTTCGGCATCAGCAGATTACTGATCTTATCAGCATACGCAAACACTTCTGCATGCAAAGGCGATTGTGCGGGATGTGAACTGCACAATACATTCCGGTTAATATCACCACAAGTAGCAATGGAATCCAGTTTGGCCCGGCTAAACGCTTTGATCGTAGGTTTGATATCAGATTTGATGATCCCATGCAACTGGATCGTTTGCCGGCTGGTGATCTTGATCACACCGGTGGAATTCTCGCCTGCAATATCATGCACAGCTAACCATTTCTCCGGTGTAAGAAAGCCTCCGGGCAAACGCAGGCGGATCATATAAGAATATAACCGGTCAAGTTTCTTGGCGGCGCGTTCCTCACGCCTGTCGCGGTCATCCTGTTGATACATGCCGTGAAATTTAACCACCGCCTGGTCATCTTCACGGATGGCCCCGGTGATCTCATCACGAAGGCTTTCCTTGATGCTGCCACGCAGGTTATCACTGGCTTGCTTAATTTTCTCTATGGGTGATGGCTTATTTTTTTCTGACATAAAATTCTTCATCGCATCTTTTCATCTTTGCGGAAAATCATGCACGCAAAGGCGCGAAGGCGCAGTTTTGATTAATAAACATCTTTGGAATAACGAACGGATCCTTTCAGTTCTTCAAAATAATCGAATGTAGCACCGGCAGATAAGCCACTATAGGTTTCGATGATCTGTAATAACACTTTTTCAACTTCTACACTCATCTCTGCTTTTTCACCGCATACATATACATACGCGCCGGATTGGATCCATTGGTACACTTCTTTGCCATGCTCCAGCAACCTGTGCCATACAGTAATACCATAGGGTTTATCTTTAGAAAAAGCAAGGTTAACTTTTGAGAGCACACCTGTCTGATACCAGTTCTGTATCTCGGTCTGGTAAAGAAAATCCGTTTCAAACCGGTCTTCCCCAAAGAATAACCAGTTCTTTCCGGTTGCACCAACTGCATCTCTCTCACTAAAGAAAGACCGGAAAGCAGCAATACCGGTACCGGGTGTGATCATCAGTACATCTTTATCAGCTGCAGGAAGTTTGAACCGTTTGTTTTTTTGTACAAAGAAATGGAAGGAGTCAGACTCTTTTAATTGAGAAAGATAGTCAGAACATACCCCTGTTTTTTTCTCGCCATTCACTTCAAACAGATCCTTTCCAACTGTAAGATGGATCTCTCCTTCATGGGCAGAGGGAGAGGAAGCAATGGTATAGATCCTGGGGGATTGTGCAGGTAATACCTGCAATACCTCTTCAAATTGTGCGGCATCCTTTACGGGGTATATTTTCAACAGATCGATCAGGTCTATTTTTGTGTCAGGGATCTCCTGCCCCACTATCGCTGCATATTTTTTAACCACACGTTCATGCAGGTATTGAATATTCGGTTTTGTTTTCAGGAAATCGAATAATTGATATTCCGTATCCTTCCAGGTTATTAGATAGTCTGCAGATAATCCCACTGTTTTGATAACAGCTTCTACCATTTCTATACGGTTTTCAGGAACAATTCCAATGGAATCTCCCGGTTCGTATACAACCCCATCCGCTTCCAATTCTATATGATAGGTTTCTTTTTCAGACCCACGGTCATTCAGATTGATACTGGAAATCACTTTGCCGGTATAGATCTGCTTGGTATTGAGTTTGATACCTGTTTGTAGTAAGGGTTTACCCGCAGCCGGTATGGTTGTAGCTGGTTCATTCAGTTGTTGCAATACTTTATCAAACCATATTTCGGCATCTGCTTCATAATCCACATCACATTTCTGGATAGGCACAATTCTGGTTCCACCAAGTTTTTGTAACTGGGCGTCTACATCTTCTCCTGTTTTACAGAATAAGGGATAAGAGGTATCACCCAAAGCCAGTACACTATACTTCATATGATCAAGCCTAAACCCATTACGGTGAATATGGTCATAGAATTTCTGTGCGGCTACCGGAGGTTCTCCATCGCCCTGGGTACTGATCACAACAAAGAGGTTCTCTTCTTTGGTAAGATCTGTTACACGGTATTGGTCAAGACTGGCCAGTTTTACGGGTATACTTTTCTTTTTCGCTTTGGCAGCCAGGTCAGTGGCCAGTTTTTTTGAATTGCCCGTTTCTGTTCCGTATACAATGGTGATCTTTTTTGACACAGCAGCTACACCAGCATCAGAAACCTTATCTGCCGGTACATTTCCATTGATGATAGCGGAAATATATCCGTTGATCCAGATCAGTTCTTCCCTGGCAGAGCCATTCAGAATTTCCTGCAGTTGTTTCAGTTTATGCTCTGCTAACATGTTGTTGTTTTGTGTCGTTTTTAACCATGGTTTCCACTTGTGCCGTCAGGGGTTGAAAATAATATTCTCTGGTATCGTTGCCTGTAAACCAATTGAATGATTGATGTAAATTCACCACCTTACCAATGATCACTAAGGAAGGGGAAAGAAAGGTCTGCTCTTTCAAAGTATCTGCATATTTATGCACCGCTGAAATATACACCTGCTGAAACGGTGTGCTGGCCTGCTCAATAACTGCTAATTGCAGCTCTTCTGAAATACCATTCGCAATTAATTGATCAACAAGCTCATCCAGTGTTTCAGACGACATATAAAAAACCAGAGTATCCTCTGTAGTGGCGAGTTCTTTCCAGTAAGTATCTTTTACAACCGTTGATTTGTAGTAAGTAAGAAACCGGACAGCCGTTGCATGATCCCTTGCCGTAAGCGGGATCCCCGCATAGGCCGAAGCACCTGATGCGGCAGT
>CBHRAM010000119.1:0-9461 GCA_966076165.1 uncultured Chitinophagaceae bacterium | reverse complement strand
CTGAACATACTCCAAAACCTTACCGGGATGAAAGGAAACAAAGGATCAGTCTGGTTCCTGGATTATCGACCCGGCACCAGCAAAGTATTATTGGAAAGAACCGATCATATCGGTTTATTCTTACAGGTTTCTGTTCTTATTGCGGCATTGGCTGCTACGGGCTGGTATGCGGTAAGAAAGAAAAACGCCCGCATCGATCAATAAAAACGCCTTGCAAATTTTCATTCGCAAGACGTTGCAGGGGTAAGAAAAAGGTTATCTGCTATGCAGGATCTCAATAATGTAAATGTATCACTTCACTCAAATACATGCTAACTGACAGGTTTCTATCGGGCAACCGGCAATGGATGGCCTATTTTTTTACTGGCCCATTCTATAAAGTATTTAACATTGGGTGCATCTGTATGGCCACCTGCATGCTGTCGCCACGCAAGCTCACCATTCAACAACCCGGTAAGAACGGGTGGCATTTTTTCTGTTTTGTAATCATTGGAAACACCCAGGTCTTTTGCACCCAGTAATTTGAACGCCTCTCCTGCTGCTATGGTAGCCATATAACTTCCCTGTTGGTCAAGCCATTTGGCATCGCCCTGTTCCGGTACACCGTAGCTGATAAAAGTAAGACGGGGCGCGCACAATGCGATCAGTTCATGCGCATCTACCGGCAGATCGTTTGCGTTCTTTGAACCAAAACCCGATTCAGCAGTGCCATATTTCAAAAAGTTTCCCGCCATCCAGTGGTACTCTCCGCTTCCGGTAAGGCTTTCCACGGCTTCACCAAAATTACGCCTGTGCAATTTGGCACCACCTTCGCCTGATGAACCAACCAGTGCCATGGCAAAACGTTCTTCAAAAGCCAATGTAACCAATGCCGCTTTACCATATCGCGATACGCCTTCAATACCTACATGTTTTGCATCAACCATAGGTTCGGTTTCCAGATAATCAAGTGCACGGGCCGCTCCCCATGCCCAGGCCCGTAATGCACCCCAGTCATCCGGCTTACGCGGTTGCCCTTTATTCACTAATCCGATGATACCCTTGGTTAAGCCGGCACCATTATCTGCCTGTATACTGGCAGGGTCGATCTGTACATAGCCCCAACCCGCTGCGATCAATTGCTGGGTGGTTGGGGGATCCTGTCCTGGAGGTGTCTGCGGCGCACCAAACCCAAATCCACCCGCAGGCGGTGCCGCCACAATAGGTGTATAAGCAGGATACTGATCAAAGATCGCTTTTAGTGAAGGATCATTTTTGATCATCAGCGCTTTCATCGATTCATTCAGTTTCTCCATCGCTTCACCATTGGGCTGTGCAGGAGCAGGCAAACTATTGCCGCCTCCAAACATCATCAATACCGGTACCGGCCCCTTGGCATTGGCAGGAAGCACCAGGATCATTTTAATGTCTACATGGATCCCCGGGTAAGAACTGTTATCAACATGCCCCACCAGTTTTTTGGCGATCACCGGCAAAAAACCAATGCGTTCGTTATCGGTTATTTTCAGTTCCCAGTTTACTTTCGGTACCGTTTTGGGAACCCGGCCAATCACTTCGCGTTCAAATTCTTCAACGATCTCCGGACGGCGTTGTTTCCACCACATCTCGGGTGTGGTTACTTTCTTTCCGTTCTTCAGCGTGAGTAATTCAGGCAGGTTGGGAAAAGGATTGGCCAATGTTTCATCATAATTGGCATGATTGGGTGCAGATTCATTTCCGCTGGGCCCGGGCCGCAGTTTGCGGATCCCCAATTGATCCATCATATTTTTATGATCCTGTTCGGCAGTATAGGTTCCTGCAGGAGGATTCTGTGCAAAACCGCTGATGCAACAGAGCAGCGTGACTGGCAAAAAAAGTCTTTTCATGGCAAGCATTTATGATCAGTATCCAAATCTAATTTTTGTCAGGGACAATGCAATCGATTGCATAGATATATTTATTCACACAAACCACCTCTCTCTTTACTCATCAACTGTATCCTCAGGGCTGGGGTTCCTTTCTGAAACATTTCAATCCGTTGATCTTGAACGATCAGGTATGTAAAACAAAAACGCTCCTCAAATGAGGAGCGTTTTATAAAAGTCGTTCAACCGCTCACAACCCGCGGGCCGGGAGCGGTTGATCTGACCAAAACCGGTTATGGTTTCTTCAATATCAAAGTATAGGCACCAAAAGATCCCTGGTCAACCGTATACGTAATACTAAGCGTAATTGTTTTGCTGCATGGAGCAACAAAACTTGATGCACTGGCAGCAACTGCCATGTTTGGATTGGTATAAGCCAGATTCCATGTAAAGGCATTACCAATCTTCTGCTTCGTGATAGAAAGCTGATTATTAAGCGGGTTAACCGTAATAATGATCGGCAAAGGATTGGTAACATATGGATCTTTAAATGAGAAGTGTGTAGCATCGATTGGTGTGATCGGTACAATTTCACCCGGACTAAAATCTCCGAAACCATCAGAAACTACAGTAAAGTTTCCCTGATAAATCGTTGGATCAAAAGCACAGATAGCTGAGAAACGTGCAAACTCACTATACAGTGGCTGCGCAACGGGACCAGCTCCTGAACCTGCACCAACAGTTGGGAAAGCTTCAAATTTTCTGTCTCCTACATAAATATCCGGAGCAAAATCATAGGAATCACCCAAGGCAATAGCTGTTCCGAACAATGTGGCTATATCTGCAGCGGTAATGGTATAAGTACTTGGCAGAGTAGTAACGCCTGCTTTGTACACTTTTACATTTGCATTAGAACCATTCTTTCTAACTACGATATCCACTTTTGCCGGAGGGGTTGCATCAGCAAAGTAAAGAGCCATTTTAAATTTACCCGAGAACGAGCCAATATTTAAAAGGTCAATAGCCTGCGAGCCCGATGCATCAACACTGGTTGAAATGGTCGGTATATCATTTATGGTAACACTCGACCTGATGGCACCATCGTCCTTTTTACATCCCGTGAAAGCTATAAAAGCTCCAAAGGACAGGGCGAGTAATATGCTTATTTTTCTAATTTTCATAATCTGTAAATTTTTTTAGTAATATATCATTAAGAATATATCGATCAAGGTTGCCAAAATACTTTATAAGATTCAGGTACTTTTTGTGGCGGAGAACTTGAGTTCAATGCAATCTCGTTTGTACTGAATGGCAAAGACCATGGGTACGCCCTGTCGCATGATACCGGTGTGATTTTTCCGTCAGGACCTTGTACACTGGTTACTGTTCCAATTGGTGCCGGAGAGAACAATACAGGGTATTTGGTTCTTCTGTAATCGGTATAACTATCTACCGGATTCTCAATTCTGTTGATCCATTTTTCTGTCATGATTAATTCTAATCTCTTGGCAGCAGTAGCTGCATTAAATGCATTCATTACAGCTGTCTTGTAGGTTGTAGTAGCAGCAAGCGGTGCAATCAAAGGCACTGTTTGCGGAGCTCCCGCAGAACCTGGCTTAATGAAATTAGTAATGATATAATCCATCTGGTTGAATGATTCATCCAATGCTTTGCTGAACACAGTGGCTTCTGTACCGGTAACCAATCCTGCATTGATCAGTTCAGCTTCCAGGTATAAGCGGTCTGCATAAGTAATGAACTGGTGAGGTAACGCACCGGTTCCGGCATTAACCGCACCAAGTGTAGTAATGGTCTTAGCACCATTATCTTCGTAACGGCCACCTGCAGGATATAATCCCAGCAATGAATAAGTAGCACTGTTAGAACCATCACGGCAAGGGCCGTTAGAACCAAACAGGATGGTGATAAATCCACCATCACGATACTCTGTACAGTTTTCAGGGGCACCGGTTGCAGATTTCTGGTTATAGATATAATAAGGTATCCTTGGATCCTGTGCATTGAACAAAATATTCGGATTCCTTCCTTTCATGATCTCATATAACCATGGGCTGAACAACTGACCACCACGCTGCGTAGCATTGTAATCGCCATAAGCAGGGTGTCTGTCATCTGTGGTACCATAAGGTCCATAAGGCATCATAAAGCTTTCTGCCTGAGAATTGATCAGAGAAGCAGGGTTAGCCAATAAAGCAGTTACCTGTGCTTTTACATCCTGTACCAATCTTACCTGTGTATACAGTTTCAGTTTAAGGGTATTTGCTGCTTTGATCCAGTTAGTGGTATTTCCTTTGTAGATATAATCATCACCGGCAGGTTTTGACGCATTCGGTGCGGTGTTATTGATATCTGCAATACCCTCATCGATCATTTTGATCAGTTGCGGATAAATATCAGATCCTTTATCAAATTTAGGTTGTTTGATGCCCGCATCGAATTGGTCGAACTCAGAGAACGGACAATCGCCATACACGTCTACGAGGATACTAAAAGCATAGGCTTTCAGGATCTTGGCAATACCTGCGTAAGTATAACGGGTTTCAGCAGTTCCCTGTTTGATAATTACATTCAGGTTGGCAATATTGGTATACAGGCCTTCCCATCCGGCAGAACCTGCACCATACCTGTCGGCACCCACACGGCCGGTGGTCTGGTGAACATATACCGACATGGTACTACCCAAACCGGTACCTAATGCCGTGTTATTGGCAATACCCAATTCGCAGTTGCTCAACAGCAAGGCTACCGGCACTGCGGTAGGGCTGTTAAGATTCTTATTTACATCGAGAAATTTTTTGCAGCCTGTAACAGCAACTGCAAGCATTACCACCGCTGTAATAGAATATATAAAATGTTTATTCCTTATCATAATTTAAAAATTTTCGTATGATGATTAGAAAGTTACGTTTAAGTTAATACCGTATCTTTTTGAACTGGGTGCACCACCGGTTTCAACACCCTGCGCATTACCGGAAACCAAAGAGTTAATATCCGGATCGAAGTGTGTGTACTTAGGCAGGTTTGGCGCCAGGTACCATAAATTACGGCCACTGATGGATAATGTAACAGCTGATAATTTGAGCTTGCTCACAATTTTTGCAGGAACACTATACGCCAGGCTGATTTCTCTTAAACGATAAACTGTACCATCAAATACAGCATATTCAAAAGCACCATTGGTGGCAAAGCTGGCACCGGTACCGTTTGTAAAGAACAGGTCATTGGTAGTAACTTTTGTCTGGTTAGGAACGGTTTTACCACCTACCAGTAATGCTGTGTAATGGTTCTGTCCATCAGCACCCAGAACCGGGGTTGGATTAGCATAAACACCCTCGATCACACGGCTTTTTTCCCTGTCTTTGGTATCCATGGTTACACCCCTACCCAACATACTGCTGATTGTTTCAGAGTAGAAATCTCCTCCTTTGGTCATATCCCAAAGAACGCTCAACTGGAATCCTTTATAAGAGAAGTTATTAGTGATACCCAGTTTATATTTTGCATTCGGATCGCCCACCATACCTGCGTTAGGATCTGCATAAGGCATACCTGAGGTCTGGTTGATCAGTAACTGTCCATCGTCTGTACGGGCAGAACGTCCGCCTCTTAAATAACCATAAGGGAAACCTGCTTCAATATAGTTAAAGCCACCAATGATATCTCTGGTAAGGCCATTAACCAGTTTCTCTACGGTATTTCTGTTTTTGGTAAAGATGGTTCTGATATCCCACTGGAAATCGCGGGTGATCACCGGTTTCAGATCCAGGGATGCTTCCCATCCTGTGTTACGGATCTCACCAAGGTTTGTATAGAAAGAAGTATAACCGGTTGTATTCGGTAAACCGATCGCATAGATCAGGTTGGTAGATCTTTTATCATACCAGGTCACTTCCAGACCAATTCTCTGTTTCAGGAAACGCATTTCTGTACCCAGTTCCAGCTCACCTGTAAACTCAGGGGTCAGGTTTGGATCGTAGTTTGAACTACCCCTGGATGCCAGAGACTGGCCCTGGAAACCGGCAGCATTCAAACCAAAGATGGCTTCACCATTACCCGGTGCAGCATCATTACCCACTTTTGCAAAACCTGCACGGATTTTACCGTAGTCTAATATTTTAGATTTCAGGTTAAAGGCATCCGTCCACACCAATGAAGTTGAAACACCCGGATAGAAATAAGTAGCATTCTTATAAGGAAGTGTAGAAGTCAGATCCGTTCTTCCTGTTAAGTTAAGAAATGCGAAATTTTTATATCCCAAAGATGCATCACCGAAGAAACCAACCAGTCTTCTTTTGGATTGGTTATCTGCGTTAAAGCGTTGTGTAGAGGTATTGGTTAAGTTATACAAACCGGGAATTACAAAGTTAACTCCGTAAACGGTTTGACCACGTGAGATCCGCTGGTTGATATCATTACCCACTTTCACATCCAGATTCCAGTTTTGTGAAATTTTAGGAGTATAGATCGCAACGATGGTTGACTGGATCTCTTGAGTTCTGCTGATCACTTCAGTAATATTTCCTAAAGTATTATCACTGCTTCCTAAAGAAGATTTATCAATGATCTGGTCTCTGTAGAGTGCATAGCTGTTTACACCACCGGTATAATCAATTCTGAACCGGTTATTGAATTTGTAAGAAGCCCTGAAGTTGGCTACCAAACGATCATCGATAGAAGTGATCACGTTGTGATAAGCAGCCCATACAGGGTTGGTGTACTGGCCATCATTAAAGCCGATCTGAGCACCTGCCCTGTTTTCTGTAGGCCATCCGGTAATATCCCAGTTTCTGGCCATTGTAAAGGTACGGCCCCACTGTGATAAGAAGCTTTGTGCCTGACCGATAAACCCGCCTTTTTGCTGGGTTCTGGCATAAGATAAACTTGCGCCGATGGTCAGTTTACCAATGCTGGTTTGTCCGCCCACACTGATATTATTCTTGTTATAGCTTGTGTTGGTGATATATCCTTTCTGGTCAACACGGGAAAGGGTAACGTTGAATAAGGTATTTCCTTCACCACCCTGCAGACCTACTGAGTTTTCAAACAGGTTACCTGTATTGAACAAAGAGGATACGTTATTGGGAACGGCTTTATAAGCCAAACGTCCGTTAGGGAAAAGCTCAGGATATGAGTTAAACATGGTAGCCCATGTGGTAGCAGGGATCGAGTCAACACCTGATGCAGAAGTACCGATCACATTTCCGGAAGCGTCATAGATCACACCGGCTCCGAATTTACCACCCCATGAACCGTTGGAAGACTGCACTCTCCAGTTGGCACCTGCACCATAGGAGTTCTGAAACTCAGGGATGCCTGAAATTTTCTCAATGCTATAACCTGCTTTATAAGTAACGTTCAGAGATTTTTTTCCTTTCTTAGGGTTTCCTGATTTTGTTGTGATCAATAATACTCCATTGGCCGCCCTTGATCCATAAAGTGAAGCAGCTGCCGCACCTTTCAGGATATTGATAGACTCAACATCGTTAGGATCCAGATCACCAAAACCTGAACCATAGGTACCACCTCCACTAAAAGGGCTTGTGGTATTTACCAGGTTATTACTGTAAGGAACACCATCAACCACAATCAAAGGCTCACCTCCATTGAAGGAAGACACCCCTCTGATCTGGATACGGGTAGCAGCACCGGGCGCACCCTGTCCGCTCCGGATATCAACACCCGGTACTTTACCGGCAAGTCCTTTTAAAACATCCGGCTCAGATTTTTGTAATAACGTAGTAGGTTCAACTTTTGAAACGGCATATCCCAATGCCTTTTCAGAACGTTTGATACCCATCGCTGTTACGATTACTTCAGATACACTTGCGTCATTCACAAGTGTTACATTCACTGTGGTACTTGAACCGACAACCACTTCTTTTGTAATGAAACTTACACTGGATACAATTAATACAGCCCCTTTTGATGCAGTGATCTTAAAATTACCAGAGGCGTCGGCTGCAACACCTGCTGATTTTTTTCCTTTAATTACAACAGATGCCGAAGGAATGGGCACTCCTTTTTCATCTGTTACCCTGCCGGATACGGTCATTACCTGAGCCGTACCTGTAATAGCAAAGCAAAGCATTGCCAACAGGAAGCTAGACAAGAATTTTCTCATGTTGTTTGGTTTTGGACAGTTTAGAATAACTTTTGGTATGAGCAATATACAACGGAATGTTAATACAAAAAAACACATACGAACTATTTTTATATATTTATGTAGTTCTATTTTTATTCATTTTTTTATTGAAAAAAAGGATATTTTAATATATATAATTTATTTTTATTCAATTGACCAAATAGCTGCTTACTTACTAACCCATACCATATCAGATAGTTATCGGTTATCCTGCGGGCTATACTAATGAGTGTTTGCTTCTGGAGGGCCGAAATTCAAACCCTGAAAGGGATAGCACATATGTATTCTGCCAGGACTAACCCGCTTGAAATAACGAGAGAAAGCTGGAAAAACAGTGGAAAAACACATGCCTATAACAGGGCAAGGGCCCGGGTTAAGGGATTGTATAAAAAACCATAAAAGCAACAATGCTTCAAATTTTACATATTGAATTAATATGAAATGTATTTACGTGTAAAATGAACACATTTTATTTTACCATTATTTAGTACAGGATATCTTTTTTTTCTACAGATTTTGAACGGTGATAAAAGGGTCACGGATACAAAATCAACCTGCTGTTTTAATCAATTTTACAGGTATGAATGTGTTCAGGATTGAATACATAAACACATCGAAAAGATCAACATGATTTTACGCAAATGCGCATGCGTGATGGTTGTACATAATAAATTGATCAAACAAAAATCACAAAGAAAGAATTAAGATACGGATCTCTATCAATTGCTGCAGGTACGCAACGGTATGCAAAACCGAACGTTTGATAAAAGGCTGAAGCGCCGTTACAAAAGGGTTTACATTGATCCGATGGGGAGTTGATAAAAGAATAGTGGTTCCCTGTTCTAAAAATTTACGGATCAATTGGAGTAAGGGTTCGAACTGGTCATCGGCATAATTGATATCACTTAGCAATAAAGTATCCGCCTGGATATGATCCGGAAAATCATTCCAATCAAGTTGCATTGCCTTTACATGTTGCAGGCCTGAATGCCGAATATTTTTTTGGATAAGCGTCACTGCTTCTTGTGCGTGATCACTGATGATCATTTCAGAAGCGTATCCTGCCATCATAAAAGAAGGCAGGCCGATACCCGCTCCCAATTCCAATACCCGCTTCCCTTCTATCCAATGCGTTTCTGTTTTCAGAAAGTCTGACAAGGCTATCGCAGAAGGCCAGATCCTTGCCCAGAAAGGGAAAGGGGTTGCAGTATCCCCGCTAAGCAAATCTTCATACACGGGTTTCACCATTTCCGGATCAGGCACATACAACATGAACCCATCCTGTACATCCATCAATTTATCCGGGTAAAGCATGATGCGTTTTTATTGCATGCAAGATATTCTTTTCACTAAACTATGTGTTTGCGAAAATCCATGTTGCTGAAATCAGTTTGAATAAAAAAAGGGCCGCTCCTTGTGAGCGGCCCTTAGTGTTACAGTTGAGCTTAAGAATA
>CBHRAM010000118.1:0-9516 GCA_966076165.1 uncultured Chitinophagaceae bacterium | reverse complement strand
TTTACTCTGGTCCCTGTCTGCCAAAGGATATTTGGCAATGCGTTCATCGGGTAATTCATACGTAAAATCTTTGATGGAGAGTTTTTTGGGATGCATGAGCGCTGATGAGTATGATTTATGATATGATTACACGGATAATTATTTACGAAGCTAAACCAACTCTTTAAATTCTTTCATCAATAATCATATCAATCATACTTCAGCTTTTACTTTTTACGCGCTACAATCTTTAACCCACTCCACAATTCACTCACTGCACAAACTTTCACATCTACCCAGCCCGTAGGCAGAACAATTTCACGAATCGTGTCTTCAGTAATATCAGTAGGGATCTTTGCAGATTTCTTATACCAGGAGATCCAGATGATGGCATCAGGTGGCAGCTTTTTGATGAGTTGCAGAAAGTTTTTCTCCAGTTCGGACCTTTTTACAACAAACAGGTGTACAAAATCAGCCGGGGCAGACTTTACGGTCTGTTTCCGGATATCTGATCCCAGCAGGTCGAAATAATTATCCGGAGGGTTCAGGAGCAAAACCTTCATTTCGGGCTTGATACCCAGCTTTTTCACTAAAGGGGTGCTTGAATAACCTGAAATAGCCATCTCATTGATTTTTAGGCTACTAAATTCAGTAAAATCTACTGAATTCACACTCTGAATGCCTCTATTCACCTGTTATCCACAGGAATTCACAGAAATAAGGCCCTTTTTGCTTCAAAATCGGTTCAAATCCTTTACTGTATTGCATTACAGGTCAGCCAATTGTGTGGATAAATAGAAATACTCTAATTCGAGTTTAAAAGTGGGAAAAAGTGTTATTTTGTGTCAACAAGTGGTAATCTTGGAAATATTTATACCCAAATGAACGGTTTTCACGGAGAATATGAGGCTACGGTAGATGCGAAAGGTCGCTTCCTGATTCCGGGCGGACTGAAAAAACAGTTGCCTGAAGGGGAAGGTCGTTTCATCCTCAGCCGTGGTTTTGAAAAATGTCTCACGTTGTATCCGATCAAAAGTTGGGAACTGATTATTGCCAAGATCAGCCAGTTGAATGATTTCGACCCCAAGGTACGTCAATTTCGCCGCCAGTTTTTGGGCGGGGCAACAGAAATAGAGCTGGATAGTGCCGGCCGTATGTTGCTTCCCCAGACACTGAAAGAATTTGCCGGGTTAGGCAAGGACATTGTTCTTGCCGCCGCATTGGACCGATTCGAGATCTGGGATGCCGGTAAGTACAAACAGCTCTTTGAGGATTTTTCACCCGAGGCTTTCAGCAGCCTGGCGGAAGAAGTGATGACAGGTAAGGAAAACAAGGAAAAGGAATGAGGATTTAAAAACAAAACATGTGATGAAGGAAACTCCAGACTCCAAACTCCAAACTCCAAACTCTGATTATCACATCCCCGTCCTCTATCATGAAACCTTAACCGGTCTTGCTATCAAACCCGATGGTGTATATGTGGATTGCACATTTGGCGGTGGCGGGCATAGTAAAGGAATTCTTGAACAATTAGGTGCTGAAGGGAAACTCATTGCATTTGACCAGGATGCTGATGCACAACAAAATTTACCCGAAGATGGGCGTGTGATTTTTGTAGCGCAGAATTTCCGTCACCTGCAGCGCATGCTTCGCTTGCATAAAATAACTGAAGTGGATGGCATTCTCGCCGATCTGGGCGTGAGCAGTCACCAGTTCGATGAAGGCGATCGTGGCTTCTCTATCCGTTTCTCCGGCCCGCTGGATATGCGGATGGACAGAAGACAGGGATCGACTGCCGCCGATATCATCAGGACGTATAGCGAGCAACAGCTGCACAAATTGTTTGAACAGTATGGAGAAGTCACAAACTCTATTACATTGGCCAAACATATTGTGCACCAGCGTAAGCATCTGCAGTTTGAAACGATAGAACAGTTCAAAGCAATGATCAGCCCCGTGGTGAAAGGAAATCCTAACAAGTACTTAGCTCAGGTATTCCAGGCTTTGCGGATCGAGGTGAATGACGAAATGGGTGCGTTGAAAGACATGCTGCAGCAGGTTCCTGCTGTGCTGAAACCGGGTGGCCGTGTTGCCATCATCACCTTCCATTCCATAGAAGACAGGGTAGTGAAGAATTTCTTCCGCCAGGGCAGTTTCGACGAAACACCTGATAATCCCTTTATGTCTGTTGTGAAAGAAGAAGTGTTTAAGATCATTACAAAAAAACCGATAACCGCTACGCAGGAAGAAATGAAAAGAAATACAAGAAGCCGGAGTGCGAAACTAAGAGTGGCGGAGAGGATGTAGTTGGTTTATTGGTTTACTGTTTTATTAGTGAGTAACTAAGTATACCAGTAAACCAATAAACAAATAAACCAATAAACAAGCAATGGCTGAACAAACACCCGATAAACCCAATAAGAACCCGCTGAAAGGATTATTCAATTACCAGTGGATCGTTAAGAACATACCGTTCTTTTTGTTTTTATCGGCATTAACAATTTTATACATAGCAAACGGACACAGGGCAGATAAAACGATACGCAAGATCAACAGTACAACCAATGACCTGAAAGAATTGCAGTTTGAATACAAAACACTGAAAAGTGAAGTGATGTTCAAAAGCGAGGAGCGGCAGATCGTAAAAGCAACAGAACCATTAGGATTGAAAGTGAGCAAAGAAACACCACAAAGATTACAGGCAGAGAAGAAATAAAAAATTATTACTAATTCTAACTACTCATTACTAATTAAAATTTGGATGTAAAACGCGACATATTATGGAGAGTCTACCTCAGTTATATACTGGTGGTTCTCGCGTGTGCAGCCATATTTGGTAAGGCAATTTATATACAACAGGTACAGGGTACGCATTGGAGAAGCATGAGCGATAGCCTTCATCAGAAACTGGATGAAATAGAAGCTGAGAGAGGAACAATCTATAGTGAAGACGGACAGATGCTGAGCACCAGCATTCCACAGTTTGATATTTACCTCGATTTCAGGGTAGCTGCCCTGCACGAAAAGAACGGGATCCGTTTTCGTGAGAATGTGGATTCATTGAGTGAAGCGCTGGCGGGTTTATTTAAAGACCAGTCGGCCGGTGAATATAAAATGATGTTGCAGAAAGCCTATGATGATGAGGAAGGTTATTTCTTATTAAAAAAGAAGATCTCTTTCAGGGAATACGAAGAACTGAGAAAGTTTCCATTGTTCAGAATGGGCAGGTATAAAAGCGGGATGATCGCACAGGAGAAAACGATCCGTCTAAATCCTTACCAGATGCTGGCTTTCAGAACGATCGGGTTGGCACGTGATTCCAATAAAGTAGGATTGGAGATGACCTATGATAGTTTATTAAAAGGAAGGAACGGAAAACAACTGGTAAGAACCATTGCAGGGGGGGTTAGTGTTCCCGTAGATGATACCTGGGAAATTGAACCCGAAACAGGAAAGGATATTGTAAGCACGATCGATGTGTTTATACAGGATGTGGCCGAGAATGCATTGATGAAGATGATGGTGAAGAATGAAGCGCAAACAGGTTGCGCAATTGTGCTGGAAACAAAAACAGGGAAGATCAAAGCCATTGCCAACCTGGGCAAAAGAAGCGATGGAACCTATTGGGAAGATTTTAATTATGCGATCACTGCCACAGAGCCGGGCTCCACATTTAAACTGGCTACGATGATGTCGTTGCTGGAAGATAAAAAAGTAAGGTTAACCGATATGGTAAACCTGGAAGGTGGTACCTGGCATATCAACGGACAAACCGTGTATGATGCAGAGCAGCATGGTTTGTATGAGGCCACCATAAAACAGGCATTTGAGAAAAGTTCTAATGTGGGGATGGCAAAATTAGTATGGGGTAATTACGGAAATAATCCTGCCCAGTTTTTGAAACATCTGTCAAAAATGCGGATAGATACCATAACAGGAATTGATCTGATAGGTGAAGGAAAACCTACCGTATACAAGCCGGGTAGCAGAATATGGGGACCAACTACTTTGCCATGGATGGCTTTTGGTTATAACCTTACAATTACCCCCATGCGAACGGCCACATTATATAATGCTATTGCAAACAATGGTAAAATGATGAGGCCTTACCTCGTAAGTGCCGTGCAGGATGAAGGTGTTCTGTTGCGTCAGTTTCAACCGCATGTAATTGATGAACAGATCTGCAGCAGTCAAACTATCGCGCAACTGAAAGAATGTCTGGAAGGGGTGTGTATCGAAGGGACCGGGGCAAAATTGTTTAAAGGCAGTGCCTACAAAGTAGCCGGTAAAACCGGAACAGCTCTCGTGGCTAATGGAAACAGAGGATATGCAGATCAGATCTATCAATCAGCATTTGCCGGATATTTTCCTGCAGATAATCCGCAGTACACATGTGTGGTGGTGATCAAGAATAAAGCACATGCATTGATGCATCATGGTGCAGATGTTGCCGGGCCGGTGTTCAAAGAAATAGCAGACCGTTTATACAGTACTTATATCAGGCAGACCATGATGGCCGGAACGCAGCAAAGGAAAACAGATAGTTCGTCCTTCAGTTTTGCCGGAATGAAACAGGATATGGCATTGGTAAGTTCCAAACTGAAAATGGCGTATGCCGATTCATCGATGCGCACTGATCAATGGGTTGATATGAATGGAAAAAATGCTTCCGTAACGGTAAGCAAAAAAGCATTCGATGAACACCTGATGCCACAATTGAAAGGAATGGGATTGAAAGATGTGATCTACCTGTGTGAAAATTTTGGATTGAAAGTGAATGCAAAAGGTAGGGGGAAAGTGGCGACACAGTCTATCACACCGGGACAACCGATAGCGAGAGGACAGTTGATCAATGTTGAATTGAATTAATAAAGAATAAAATCATCAATCGTTCAGGCCGCTTTGAGCGTCCCGACCGAACTGCGAATATGGCAAAACTGCAAGACATATTATACAAGGTTCACCTGAAGCAGGTACAGGGTTCTACTTCTGTTGAGGTAACCGGCATTGAGATCGATTCACGCAAAGTGGAAACGGGCTTTGTATTCGTAGCGATTCGTGGTGAACAGTCAGATGGGCACCAATTTATTGATAAAGCGATCGCATTGGGCGCGATTGCCATTGTTTGTGAAAAGATGCCTGTCAATTATGCTGAAGGCATTACATACCTGGAAGTAAACAATACTCATGAAGCAGTAGCGTATATGGCACACCAGTTTTATGGAGAGCCATCCACGAAATTCAAACTGGTGGGTGTTACCGGTACAAATGGCAAGACCACAATTGCCACTGTTCTCTTCAAACTGTTTTCACACTTAGGATATACATGCGGGCTGGTTAGTACCGTGCAGAATCAAATTGGAGATAAGGTCATTCCGGCTACACATACAACACCTGATGCGGTTCGTTTGAATGCATTACTTAAGCAGATGGCAGATGAGGGTTGTGACTATGTGTTTATGGAATGCAGTAGTCATGCGATTCACCAACATCGGATCACCGGGTTGGTATTTGCCGGTGCTTTGTTCAGCAATATCACCCATGACCACCTGGATTATCATAAAACATTTGATGAATACATCCGTGTAAAGAAAAGTTTCTTTGATCACCTGCCTTCAACTGCATTTGCGATTTCCAATGCAGATGATAAACGTGGGGAAGTGATGTTGCAGAACACACATGCAAAGAAATATCTCTATAGTTTAAAAACAGTAGCCGCATTCAAAGGAAAAATACTGGAGAACGCATTAACGGGATTGGTGATGACGGTGAATGATAAAGAGGTGCATTTCCGGTTGATCGGTGAATTCAATGCCTATAATCTGTTAGCGGTATATGGCGCTGCTGTTTGTTTGGGTGAAGAAAGCGAAACCGTTCTTACCGCATTGAGTATGCTGAGCGGTGCAGAAGGAAGATTTGATTATATGATCAGCGGCGGCTTGATCATTGGTATTGTGGATTACGCACATACCCCTGATGCATTAGAGAATGTGTTGATGACGATCAAGAAATTAAGAAAAGGGCATGAACAGATCATTACGGTAGTGGGATGTGGCGGCGACAGGGATAAAACAAAACGCCCCATCATGGCACAGGCTGCCTGCGACCTGAGTGATAAAGTGATCTTGACCAGCGATAATCCCAGAACGGAAGACCCTGCCCAGATCCTGATCGATATGGAAACCGGGTTGACGAGTTCTGCGAAAAGAAAGTATATCTCAATAGTTGACAGGAAAGAAGCGATCAAAACAGCGGTGAGCCTTGCTAACAAGGAAGATATTATCCTGGTAGCAGGTAAGGGACATGAGAAATACCAGGATATCAACGGTGTGAAACATGCGTTTGATGATAAAGAAGTGTTGAGGGAAATGTTTGCACTGCTAGGAAAATAGTTCATGGTTCATAGATCATAGTTCATGGCTTTTCTATGAACCATGATCCATGAACCATAAGCCAAAAACCATATAACCAATAAGTATGCTATACTATTTATTTAACTGGCTAAACAAGGAGTTTCATATACCCGGAACAGGTCTGTTCCAGTATCAAACCTTCCGTATTGCAATGGCAGTTATCCTGTCTTTGCTGATAGCTACGGTATATGGTAAGCGTATAATTCTGTTATTAAAGAAAAAACAGATCGGCGAAAGTGTGCGTGATCTTGGGCTGGAAGGGCAAGCACAAAAAAAAGGCACCCCTACAATGGGTGGGCTGATCATACTCCTGAGTATCCTGATACCTACTTTACTGTTTGCCAATCTCGATAAAGTATATGTACGCTTAATGGTGCTCTGCACCGTTTGGCTGGGAGTGATCGGGTTTCTGGATGACTATTTCAAAATCCGCGCAAGAAAAGCTGCTCAGGAAAAAGGGGAAGCGTATAAGAAGAAAGACAGTGATGGCCTGGCGGGGATCTCTAAGATCATTGGTCAGGTGGGATTGGGCGTGATCATTGGCGTGACTTTATATTTCAGCAATGCCGTAACTGTTGAGAGGGAAGTGGTCACTACTCCCCAGGCACAGTTGCAGAAAGGGGAGAGGCTTGCAAAAGATACCAATACTGTTGTGCGTAAACTAAACGGTATTGAAAAACGCTTTGTAAAAGTAAAAACTCCTATCACCACCATTCCATTTGTAAAAAACCATCAGTTCAATTACAGCAAACTGATCAGCTGGATGGGTCCGGATGCTGAGAAATACACCTGGATCGTATATATACTGGTAGTCATATTTATTGTTACGGCAGTTTCAAACGGAGCCAATTTAACCGATGGACTGGATGGTCTGGCAGCGGGCGTAAGTGCGATCATTGGTGCGGGTATTGGTGTATTTGTATATGTAAGTGGCAACTATATTCTTGCTGACTATTTTGATGTGATGTACATCCCCAACCTGGGAGAACTGTCCATTTTTGTAGGTGCTTTTGTGGGAGGCTGTATCGGGTTCTTATGGTACAATGCATATCCTGCCCAGGTGTTTATGGGTGATACCGGCAGCCTTGCTTTGGGCGGTATCATCGCCTCCCTTGCATTCATTGTAAGAAAAGAATTGTTGGTGCCTATTTTCTGCCTTGTCTTTTTTATCGAAAGCCTGAGTGTGATTATACAGGTATCGTATTTCAAATACACAAAGAAAAAATTTGGTGAAGGAAGAAGGGTGTTTTTGATGAGCCCGCTGCACCATCATTACCAGAAAAAAGGGTTTCACGAAAATAAAATCGCGATCAGGTTCTGGATCCTCACAATTATTTGTGTGGTGATGTCGATCGTAACGTTGAAGATCAGGTAAAACGTGAGTCGTGAATCGTCAGTCGTGAGTATGAAATAGTCTCTCACGACTGACGACTCACAACTCACGAAAACGAAGTAAAAAATGAAACACAGATTAGTCATACTTGGCGGAGGAGAAAGCGGCGTTGGTGCGGCATTGCTCGGAAAAAAAGTTGGCTATGATGTATTTGTAAGTGACGGTGGCCCATTGAAACCGGCTTATAAACAAGAGCTCTTTGATAACGGAATTGAATTTGAAGAAGGAAATCATACAACGGATAAGATCCTGAACGCAGATGAGGTGATGAAGAGTCCGGGTATACCCGAAAAGAATGAGATGGTGAAAGCCATCCGTAAAAAAGGGATACCGGTGATCAGTGAAATAGAACTGGCCTATCGTTTTAAAGGCAACAGTAAAATTGTAGCTATCACCGGAAGTAACGGGAAAAGTACCACTACGGCATTAACCTACCATATCTGCGAAACAGCGGGATTGAATTGTGCGATGGTAGGCAATATCGGGATCTCATTTGCCAAACAGGTAGCTGTTGACCCAAAAGAGATCTATGTGGTGGAAGTAAGCTCTTTTCAATTGGATGATATCAAAGAATTCCGTGCAGATATAGCGATGCTGCTGAATATTACTGAAGACCATCTCGACAGGTATGAGTACAAGTTTGAGAATTATATCAACAGTAAGTTCAGGATCATCGAGAACCAGACAGACAAAGATTATTTCATCTACTGTTTAGATGATGAAGTGATCATGCAAAAACTCCCATTACTAACCATTCATACTAACCCATTACCATTCTCTATGAAACAAGAAGTTAAAAAAGGCGGCTACATCAAGGGCGACCAGATGATGCTGAGAATCCAGGAAGAAAGAGTAAGCATGAGTATCTATGACTTCGCTCTTAAGGGTAAACATAATAACTACAACACTATGGCAGCAGGAATCGCAGCCGCTACACTCGGCATCCGCAAAGAAAAGATCCGCGAGGCGGTGAAAGATTTTCACAGCCTGGAACACAGGATGGAATTTATTGCGATGGTGCGTGGTGTTGAGTTCATCAACGACAGTAAGGCAACCAACGTGAACAGTACCTGGTTTGCTTTGGAAAGTATGAACAAGCCCACGGTGTTGGTATTGGGTGGTACCGACAAGGGTAATGACTATGGGTTGATCGCTGATCTGGTAAAAGAGAAGGTAAAAGCGATCGTATGTATGGGTGTGGATAATAAAAAGATCATAGAGGCTTTTAAAGATATTGTTCCGGTAATTGTAGAAACCGATTCGGCCAAAAAAGCGGTGAATGCTTCTTTTAAACTGGCAGCTAAAGGTGATGTAGTGTTGTTAAGTCCGGCTTGTGCAAGTTTTGACCTGTTTAAAAACTATGAAGACAGAGGAAGACAATTTAAAGATGCTGTGAAAGAATTGTAAGTACAAAGTTTGAAGTACGAAGCACGAATGCAAAGATTCGTACTTCGTACTTCTTAATTCAAACTTAGTTATGGGTGAAATAAAAGATACACTGTTCTCACAAATGCCCAGCATTGGAGGTATGCGCGGGCAGCTTGTTGACAGGACAAGGGGGGATAAATATATCTGGGGGATCGTGGTTTTGTTATCACTGATCTCTATCCTTGTTGTGTACAGTGCTACCGGCTCACTCGCGTATAAGATGTATAAGGGTAATACCAATGTGTATCTGTTCAAACAGGTTTCTTTTTCATTGGTGGGATTGGTGCTGATCTCCTGATGTCG